>NZ_JAAXKY010000210.1 GCF_012911925.1 Pseudonocardia xinjiangensis
GGTGAGTCGCCCCTCCGAGTCGGGACGACAGGAGGGGCGACTCACCCGCGGAAACGGGGCGACTCGCGGGAGTTGGTCAGCGGGCCGGGGAACCGGGGTGCTCGTCCAGCTCGTCGGGGATGCCGTCGTCGTCGCTGTCGGGCAGCAGCGGGTCGGGGCGGCCGGCGCGCACCGCTTCCAGCTGCGCGGCCAGTGCCAGCCCCGCGAGCAGTGCGATACCCGTGACGTTGGCCCACAGGAGCAGGGCCATGACGGCGGTGAGAGGTCCGTAGGTGTCGTCGAACCCCGCCGCGGCCACCACGTACAGCGCGAGCAGCCCGGACCCGGCGAGCCAGGCCAGCACGGTGACCGCCGCACCCACCGCCAGCCAGCTCAGCCCCGGCTGGCGGCGGCGGGGAGCATGACGGAACAGCAGCGTCACGGCCACCACGAGGGCCGCCAGCCCGATCGGCCAGCGCAGCGCGTCCCAGACCTCCTCCGCGCCGTCACCCCAGTGGTAGACCTGCTCCATCGCCTCGCCGAACGGCTCGCCCGCCACGATCAGCAACAGGCCGAACGCCATCGCGACGCCCGCCGTCGCCGTCAGCACCGCGGCACGGCCGTACTTGCGCAGTGCCTGCCGGTCCCGCTTGGTGCCGTAGATCCGGTTCGCGCCCCGCTCCAGCTGGGCGAACGCAGAGGTGGCGGCGGCGAACGCGGTGGCCAGCCCCAGCACGACCACCACCTCGGCGCGCTCGCTCCCCTCGTCGGGACGCCCGTCGAGCACCTCCGAGAGAAGCGAGTCGCTGCTGCCGGGCGAGATCGCCACCACCGTGCGCGCGACGACCTCGGCGAACGACTCCACACCGAGCGCGCTCGCCAACCCCGCCCCGGCGATCACCAGCGGCACCGCGGCCAAGGCCAGCTGCAACGCGAAAGCGCGGGCGTGGCTGAACCCGTCGCCGTAGCGGAACCTCACGAACGCCGTGGCCAGCAGGTGGCCGAGGCCGTAGCGACGCACCGTGTGCCACGCGTCGTCGGCCGACAGCTCCTCGCCGGACATCAGCTCGGTCTCCGGGACCACGCGAACCGAGCTCACGCGCCGAACCTACCGGCCCCCGAGGTTCAGGAAAGCCACTTTCCTGCCCGGAGAGGGCCTGAAAGTGGCTTTCCTGAACTTACGGGACGCGAGACGCGGAACGGCCCGCCCGGGCGGAGCCGGGCGGGCCGTTCGCGGTTGTGCTTGTCGATCAGTCGTCGCTGGACTTCGCCAGGTCGACGGGCGGGGCGTCGGGGACCGTGACGGGCTTCGGCTCACCGCGGAAGGTGAACTTCGCCTTGTCGTCAGCGGCCCGGGACCCCTCGGGGGCGTCGGAGTCGACACCCTCGACGTCGACCACCACGATCTGGCCGGGCTCGATCTCGCCGAACAGGATCTTCTCCGACAGCTGGTCCTCGATCTCGCGCTGGATGGTGCGGCGCAGCGGCCGGGCGCCCAGCACGGGGTCGAACCCGCGCCGCGCGAGCAGCCCCTTCGCCGCAGGCGTCAGCTCGATGGCCATGTCCTTGTTGGCCAGCGCAGCCTCCACCCGCGTGATCATGAGGTCGACCATCGTGATGATCTGCTCCTCGGTGAGCTGGTGGAACACGACGATGTCGTCGATGCGGTTGAGGAACTCCGGCCTGAAGTGCTTCTTCAGCTCGTCGTTGACCTTGTTCTTCATCCGCTCGTAGTTCGACACCTCGTCGTTGCCCTGGGCGAACCCGAGGCCGACCGCCTTGGAGATGTCCTGCGTGCCGAGGTTCGAGGTGAAGATGATGACGGTGTTCTTGAAGTCCACCGTCCGGCCCTGACCGTCGGTCAGGCGGCCGTCCTCGAGGACCTGCAGGAGGGTGTTGTAGACCTCCTGGTGGGCCTTCTCGATCTCGTCGAACAGCACCACGGAGAACGGCTTGCGGCGCACCTTCTCGGTGAGCTGGCCGCCCTCCTCGTAGCCCACGTACCCGGGAGGGGCACCGAAGAGCCGCGAGGCGGTGTAGCGGTCGTGGAACTCGCCCATGTCGATCTGGATGAGCGCGTCGTCCTCGCCGAACAGGAAGCTCGCCAGCGCCTTGGACAGCTCGGTCTTACCGACACCCGAGGGGCCGGCGAAGATGAACGAGCCGGAGGGGCGCTTCGGGTCCTTCAGGCCGGCCCGCGTGCGGCGGATGGCCTGCGAGACCGACTTGACGGCCTCCTCCTGGCCGATGATCCGCTTGTGCAGCTCGTCCTCCATGCGGAGCAGACGCGTGGTCTCCTCCTCGGTGAGCTTGAACACGGGGATACCGGTCCAGTTGGCGAGCACCTCGGCGATCTGCTCGTCGTCGACCTCGGCGATGACGTCGAGGTCGCCGGACTTCCACTGCTTCTCCCGCTCGCCCTTCTGAGCGAGAAGCTGCTTCTCGGAGTCACGCAGATGCGCGGCCCGCTCGAAGTCCTGCGCGTCGATCGCCGACTCCTTGTCGCGACGCACGGCCGCGATCTTCTCGTCGAACTCGCGCAGATCCGGCGGCGCGGTCATGCGGCGGATCCGCATCCGGGCGCCGGCCTCGTCGATCAGGTCGATCGCCTTGTCGGGCAGGAAGCGGTCGCTGATGTACCGGTCGGCCAGCGTGGCCGCGGCGACGAGCGCCGGGTCGGTGATGGTGACCCGGTGGTGCGCCTCGTAGCGGTCGCGCAGCCCCTTCAGGATCTCGATGGTGTGGCCGACACTCGGCTCGCCCACCTGGATCGGCTGGAAGCGGCGCTCCAGCGCCGGGTCCTTCTCGACGTACTTGCGGTACTCGTCGAGCGTGGTGGCACCGATGGTCTGCAGCTCACCACGTGCCAGCATCGGCTTGAGAATGCTGGCGGCGTCGATCGCGCCCTCGGCGGCACCGGCACCCACGAGGGTGTGGAGCTCGTCGATGAACAGGATGATGTCGCCGCGCGTGCGGATCTCCTTGAGCACCTTCTTGAGGCGCTCCTCGAAGTCACCGCGGTAACGGGAGCCGGCGACCAGTGAACCCAGGTCGAGCGTGTAGAGCTGCTTGTCCTTGAGCGTCTCGGGCACCTCGCCCTTGACGATGCCCTGGGCCAGCCCCTCGACGACGGCGGTCTTGCCGACGCCGGGCTCGCCGATCAGGACGGGGTTGTTCTTGGTCCTTCGGGAGAGGACCTGCATGACCCGCTCGATTTCCTTCTCCCGGCCGATGACCGGGTCCAGCTTGCCCTCACGGGCCGACTGGGTGAGGTTGCGACCGAACTGGTCGAGAACCAGCGACGACGACGGGGTGCCCTCGCCACGACCACCGGAGGTGCCCTCGGCGGGCTCCTTGCCCTGGTAGCCGGACAGCAGCTGCAGGACCTGCTGGCGGACGCGGTTGAGGTCCGCACCCAGCTTCACGAGGACCTGCGCGGCAACTCCCTCACCCTCGCGGATGAGGCCGAGCAGGATGTGCTCGGTGCCGATGTAGTTGTGGCCGAGCTGAAGCGCCTCGCGCAGAGACAGCTCCAGCACCTTCTTGGCCCGCGGCGTGAACGGGATGTGCCCGCTCGGTGCCTGCTGGCCCTGACCGATGATCTCCTCGACTTGCTGGCGGACGCCCTCCAGGGCGATCCCGAGGGACTCCAGGGCCTTGGCGGCCACTCCCTCGCCCTCGTGGATGAGGCCAAGGAGGATGTGCTCGGTGCCGATGTAGTTGTGGTTGAGCATCCTGGCCTCTTCTTGGGCCAGAACGACAACACGCCTCGCTCGGTCGGTGAACCTCTCGAACATTTACACTCCTAGCCTGGCTGCGCCATGCACCGGCGCGCGCTGCGCCGCGTACACCCCGGGTACCACTGTATCGGCCCAGGGGGGATGGTCGCCCGGGTCGTTCGTAGTGGAAACAACGTCGCAACGCCTGTCCGGATTCCCGATCGGCCCATTGCCGGGGTGGACCCGCTGGTCAGCCTGCCGGGGCGGCCTCACGCTCCGCAGCCTTGTCCGCACGCCACCCGTCCTCGTTGCGTCCGCGTCTCCAGTATCCGGAGACCGACAGCAGTTCGCGGGCCACCTCGCGCTCGCCGACAAGGTGGGTCCGCACCCCGCGTACCAGGCCCGCTTCGCCGTGAACGAACGCATGGACGCGCCCGTGGGGAAAGGTCATGGCGCGCACGGCCGCGAGCAGCTGATCGGGCGTGTCCGCATTGCGGTGGAGCCAGGTGACCCGCAGATCGCCCGGCGAACTCAGGTGCTGCTGTTCGGCGGCGTCGGCCACCTCGAGGACGGCGTGGACGGGCACCCCCGCCGGAACGCGTTCGCAGGCCGCGCCGATAGCGGGCAGCGCACTCTCGTCACCCACCATCAGGTGCCAGTCGGCCTCGGGGTCCGGCGCGTACGCGCCGCCGGGACCCAGCAGCCGCAGCACGTCGCCGGGGCGGGCCGCCGCCGCCCACGGCCCTGCGACACCCGTGTCGCCGTGCACGACGAAGTCGATCGCCAGCTCACCGGCATGCGGATCGAAGGAACGCACCGTGTACGTCCGCGTGATCGGCCATTGTTCGCGTGGCAGCTCCGCCCGGATCACGTCCATGTCGAACGGCTCTGGACAGGCAACGCCTGCGCGCGGAAAAACGATCTTCACGTAGCGGTCGGTGTAGGGCGTGTCGGGGAAACCGTCGAGGTCACCGCCCCCCGCCACCACTCGGATCATGTTCGGGGTCAGCCGTTCGGTGCGGCGGACCTCCAGGACGGTCGTCCTACGGGCCACGGGGCCTCCTCTGCCGGGTTAGGTCACCCTAAACAGAAGACGGGGCCGGCGCACCCCGCCGACCCCAACCCGTCCCCTGAACTCAGTTCTCCTGGTGGTATGCGTCGAGCACCTCGGCCGGAATACGGCCCCGGTCGGAAACCTTCATGCCCCGCTTGCGGGCCCAGTCGCGAATCGCCTGGTTCTGCTCCCGGTCGATGGACGGACGGCGCGCCGGAGCGCTCGTTGCCGTACCACCACGGCGGCGTCCGCCACCGGAACGACGCGCGGCCGCGACGAACGCCGCGAGTGAGTCCCGCAGCTTCTCCGCATTGTCCTTCGAGAGGTCGATCTCGTAGTTCTTGCCGTCGACACCGAACTCGACCGTCTCGTCGGCAGCCTCTCCGTCCAGGTCGTCGATCAGTCGGATCTCACGGATCTGCGCCACCGTCGCAGCCCTCCATACTTCATCGTTGTTGTTCTGCGGCGACGCCGCATCAACGCGCACGATATATCCAATTCAGTGCGACTGTCGAGTCGGGCCGCCCAACACTGCCGGTAGTTACTCAGAACGCACGATCGGGTACAGAATGGTCTCCCGGATTCCGAGCCCTGTGAGCGTCATGAGCAGCCGGTCGATGCCCATTCCCATCCCACCCGACGGCGGCATTCCGTACTCCATCGCACGCAGGAAGTCCTCGTCGAGCTGCATCGCCTCGACATCTCCTGCCGCGGCGAGCAGGGACTGGGCGTAGAGCCTTTCCCGTTGCTCGACGGGATCGACCAGTTCGGAGTACGCGGTGGCAAGCTCCGTGCCGAACACGATCAGGTCCCATGCCTCGGCGAGCCGCGGCTCGGTGCGGTGGCGCCTGGTCAGCGGGCGGACCTCGATCGGGTAGTCGCGAACGAACGTCGGCTCGACGAGAGTGTGCTCCACAAGCTTCTCGAACAGTTCCAGCACGATCTCACCCGCACTCAATGAATCCTTGAGTTCGACGTCGTGCGTCGCTGCGAGCTTCCGCAGATCCTCGACCGGAGTGTCCAGGGTCACCTCTTGGCCGACCGCCTCCGTGACAGCCGCGTGCAGCGTCACCGATCGCCATGGGGCGCCCAGATCGTGTTCGGTGCCGTCGTGGTGGCGGACCACCGTCGAACCGAAGACGGCACGCGCGGAGGCCAGCACCATCTCGCGTGTCAGATCGGCCATGTCGTCGTAGGTCGCGTACGCCTGGTACGCCTCGAGCATCGCGAACTCCGGCGAGTGCGTGGAGTCGATGCCCTCGTTCCGAAAGTTCCGATTGATCTCGAAGACGCGTTCGATACCGCCCACCACGCTGCGCTTCAGGAACAGTTCCGGGGCGATCCGCAGGTACAGATCGACGTCGAGGGCGTTGGCATGGGTGACAAACGGACGCGCAGTGGCGCCGCCGTGCTGCAGTTGCAGCATCGGTGTCTCGACCTCGACGAAGTCGCGCTCGTGGAGCACCGACCGGAGCGTCCGAACGACCTGAGCGCGGTTGCGGACCATCTCCCGTGCCTGTGGCCGGACGATGAGGTCGACATAACGCTGGCGCACGCGCATCTCCTCGGAGAGCTCGCGATGTGCCACCGGCAGCGGACGCACGGCCTTGGCCGCCATCTCCCAACGGTCGGCCATCACCGACAGCTCGCCCCGGCGGGAGGTGGCCACCTCGCCGTGCACGAAGACGTGGTCGCCGAGATCGACGGTGGTCTTCCAGCGGGCCAGCTCCTCATCGCCCACCAGCGCGAGGCTCAGCATCGCCTGCAGCTCCGTGCCGTCGCCCTCTCGCAGCGTGGCGAAGCAGAGCTTGCCGGTGTTGCGCAGGAAGATCACCCGGCCGGTGACACCGACCTGCTCCCCGGTGCCCGTGTCGGGCGGCAGATCCGGATGGGCGGCCCGCACGTCGCGGAGGCTGTGCGTGCGCTCGACCGCGACCGGATAGGGGTCCCGGCCCTGGGCGAGCATCTCCGCCCGCTTGGCCCGGCGCACCCGCATCTGTTCGGGAAGCTCGTTGTCGGGGCCGTCGAGTGGGTCGGTGCTCACAGACTCCAGGTTAGTGACGCCCGCTCCCGGGTTTCCGGCCGGTCTTCCCGGCCCGATCCGCGGCGACGTACGGTCGATCGTGTGACGACATCCCGGGCCCGGTCCTTCGGCACCGCGGCCGCCGAATACGCCCGCCACCGTCCGGAGTACGCGGACAACGCCGTCGACTGGGCACTGGAACCAGTGGCCGCCCGGCCCTCGCTCCAGCTACTCGATCTCGCCGCGGGCACGGGAAAGCTGACCGGCGCGCTGCACACCCGGGGCCCCGTCATCGCCGTGGAGCCCGACCCGGCGATGCTCGCCGAGCTGCGGTCCCGGTTCCCCGACGTCGACGCGCGCGAGGGCAACGCGGAGTCGATCCCGTTGCCGGACGCCTCGGTGGACGCCGTGCTGGTCGGTCAGGCCTGGCACTGGTTCGACCCGGAGCGTGCGCTGCCGGAGATCGCCCGCGTCCTGCGGCCCGGTGGGGTGCTCGCCGCCCTGTGGAACGGCGACGACGCGAATGTCGAGTGGGTCGCCGGTTATCACAAGGCCGCAGCCCTGATCGAGCGCCGGGTCCGCGACCGCGCCGACTCCGGCCTCCGGCTGCCCGAGCACGAAGCCTTCGAGGCGAGCGAGCACGCCGTCCTGCCCAACCCGGTGCGCACCACGATCGACGGCCTGGTCGCAACCCTCGGCACGCACTCGTGGGCGCTCGTCGCCGATCCCGCCGACCGCGACGCGGCGCTGGCACGGGTCCGGGCCTACCTCGCGACGCGCCCCGAGACGTCGGCAGGCGAGTTCGAGCTCCCGCTCGTGACCGACGTGGTGCGGATGTTGCGCAGGTAGGTCAGCCGCAGACCCAGCAGCGTCAGGTCGGGCACGAACTCGGTGATCGTCTCCGAGTTCCCGACCATCAGCGGCGCGAGGCCGCCGGTGGCCAGCACCGTGACCGGGCCTGCCTTGGGCCCGAGCTCGGCGAGGATGCGTCCGACCAGCCCGTCCACCTGGCCGGCGAACCCGTAGAGCACCCCGGACTGCAGGCACTCCACCGTGTTCTTGCCGATCACCGAGCGGGGCGGGACCAGCTCGACGGTGCGTAGTGCGGCCGCGCGAGTGGCCAGCGCCTCCAGCGAGATCTCGATGCCGGGGGCGAGCGCACCGCCGAGGAACTCCCCCTTCGCGGACACCACGTCGATGTTCGTGGACGTCCCGAAGTCGACGACGATGCACGCGGTGTCGAACAGGCGGTGGGCGGCGAGGGTGTTCATCACGCGGTCGGTGCCCACCTCCTTCGGGTTGTCGACCAGCAGCGGAACGCCCGTGCGCACGCCGGGCCCCACGACGACGTTCGGGTCGCCGCGGCGGTCGATGAGCAGCCGCAGCTCACGGAGCAGGCTCGGCACGGTGGACAGGGCCGCGATGCCGGTGACCTCGCCCGCGAAGCGGCCGAGCAGACCGTCGACGGCGACGGCGAGCTCGTCGGCGGTCATGCGCGGGTCGGTGCGCATCCGCCAGTCGCGCACCAGTGGCGGGTCGACCTCGGGCTCGCCCTCGGTGCCGGTGTCCGCGTAGAGCCCCAGCGCGATCTGGGTGTTGCCGACATCCACGCAGAGCAGCACGGCGCCGTCCCCCTACAGCTGCACGGAGATGTTGTCGATCAGGCGGGTGCGCCCGAGCCGCGCCGCCACCAGGAGCCGCGCGCGACCCGCTGTGGGGTCCGGCCGCAGGTCGGGGTCGCGCAGCTCGAGGTACTCCACCTGCAGCGCGGGCTCCTCCGCCAGCACCGCGCGCGCTGCGTCCAGCACGGCCTCCGGGCCGCGGGCCGACACCGCCGCCCCGGCGGACAGCGCGCGCCGCAGTGTGGCCGCCCTGGGCCGCTCCTCGGCGGAGAGGTAGACGTTGCGGCTCGAGAGCGCCAGGCCGTCGGGCTCCCGGACGGTGGGAACTCCGACCACCGACACGGGGAAGTCCAGGTCGCGCGCCATCCTCCGGACCAGGATCAGCTGCTGGTAGTCCTTCTCGCCGAAGAACGCCACGTCCGGGGCGACGATGTGGAAGAGCTTCGCGACCACGGTGAGCACACCACCGAAGTGACCGGGCCGGGCGGCGCCCTCGAGCTCGTCACCGAGCCGGCCGGGCACGATCGTGGTGTCGGCGCCGTCGGGGTACATGTCGGTCACCTCGGGGAGGAACACCAGCTCGACGCCCTCCTCCCGGCACACGTCGAGATCGGCCTCGAGCGGTCGGGGATAGCGGTCGAGGTCCTCGCCCGCCCCGAACTGCAGCGGGTTCACGAAGATCGACACCGCCGTGACGGTGGCGCCGGGAGCGCGCCGGGCGTGCCGGATCAGCTCCCGATGGCCCTCGTGCAGTGCGCCCATCGTCGGGACGAGCACCACCCGGCGGCCCGCGCCGCGCAGTGCGCGCGTCACCGGCGCGATCTCGGCGGGCGAGCGGTGCACGACCAGCTGGCCCGGGGCGTAGCCGCCCTGCGTACGAACCGTCATGTGGAGCCTTCCAGAACGGCGAGCACGTCCTTCTCGGCGTACTCGGACAGCAGACCGGCCGCGAACGCCCGCCGCGCCGTGCGGGCGGCGAGCACCCGGTAGGTCTGCGCGAGGTCGGGGTCGGCGGAGGAGAGCTCGCGCAGGTGCGTGCGCACCGTCTCGACGTCGCCGCGCGCGACCGGGCCAGTCAACGCGCGGTCCCCGTGGCGCAGCGCGTTGTCCAGCGCGGCCGACAGCAGCGGCGCGACGAGCTGTTCGGCCGGGCTGATGCCGGCCCGCTCCAGGGTCTCGACGCAGTCGCGGACGAGCGTGACGAGATGGTTGGCGCCGTGGGCCAGCGCGGCGTGGTAGAGCGGGCGGACCTCCTCCGAGATCCGCACCGGCTCGGCGCCCATCTCCACCACGAGCGCCTCGCCGACGCTCCACGCGGCCTCGTCACCTCCCGTGGCGGTGACACCGACGCTGCAGCCGGCGAGCCGCGCGACGTCCTCGGTGCGGCCGGTGAACGTCATCACCGGGTGCAGGGCCAGCGGCAGCACGCCGTGCTCGGCGGCCGGGGCGAGCGCAGCCACCCCGTGGGCACCTGAGGTGTGCACGACGATCTGGCCGGGACGGAAGCTGCCTGCGGCGGCCAGCCCACGTACCAGGCCGGGCAGCACGTCGTCCGGGACGGCGAGGAGCGCGAGGTCGGCACCCGCCACGACCTCGTCGGGGGCCAGGAGCGGCACGCCGGGCAGCAGCGCCTCGGCGCGCTTGACCGACGCCCGGGACACCCCGGAGGTGGCGACCACCCGGTGTCCCGCGGCCACCCACGCCGCACCCACGACGGCCCCGACCCGTCCTGCCGAGACGACCCCGACGGCGAGCCGGGCCGGCCTGCCTGCACCCATCACCATCTCCTCGCTCGGCCGTGCCGCTGGGGTACCGGACGACGAGCCACCGCCGCGACGCGAGCACAGGTTACGCGGCCGGGCGAGTGCGACGGGCAGCCGACCTGGGCGGCACCGGTTCGGGTGGCCCCGGTCAGGGGTGTCGGGGCGGCCAGCTCTGCGGGGGCGCATCGGGGGGCATCGA
>NZ_JAAXKY010000211.1 GCF_012911925.1 Pseudonocardia xinjiangensis
TGGAGATCCATTTGAGGCCGTCGACGCGGACCTGGCCGCCGATGGAGGCGGGCAGGGCGATGATCCGGTCGGCGGGGCGGTCGGGGAATCGCAGGAAGTAGGAGGGCGGGTTGACCGAGTCACCGGCGCCGTGGAGGCGGTAGGTGGCCTCGACGACCTCCATGATCTGCTTCTCGCCGCCCTGCAGCGCCTGCTGGACCTGACCGCCGGAGATCACCGCGAACGGCGGCACGGTGGCGGCCCCGGTGGGAGGGACGCTGCTCATCGGGTCGTCCCATCCACTGTCGGCGAGCTGTCGCCGAGGCGCATCGCGTCGGCCATGCCGACCAGCACCTCGCGCGGTCCCTCGAAGGCGTCCCTGCTGTGCGAGCTGCGGATGTTGTCGACGAGCATCAGGTCGCCGGCCTGCCACGGCTCGCGCAGGGTGTGGGCCTCGTAGATGCCGGTGAGCAGCTCCACGACGTCCTGACCGATGGGGTCGCCGTTGCCGAAGCGGGTGTTGAACGGGAGCCCGTCGGCGCCGTAGACGTCCACCAGGAACTCGTGCACCTCGGGGTCCATCGTCCACTCGTTCAGGAACGCGATCTGGTTGAACCAGCAGCGCCGGCCGGTCACCGGGTGGCGCACCACAGCGCTGCGCCGCTGGCGGGTACGGAGCTCACCGTCGGGCTGCCACTCGAACTCGATCGCGTTGGCGCGGCAGTAGCTCTCGACGGCACCCGGGTCCTCCGTGCCGAAGGCCTCGGCCCAGGACGCCCCGATGTCCTCGTTGTAGGTGCGGGTGAGCAGCCAGCCCTCGCGCTCGAACCGGTCGACCAGCTCACGCGGCAGCGCCTCGAGCACGGTCGGCGAGTCGGCGACCCCGGTCGCGCCTCCGCTGGTGGCCGCGCCCAGGCAGGCGAACAGCATCACCGAGGGGAACTCCAGGGTGTAGCTCAGCTCGTGGTGCATGCACATCTGCTGGTTCGGTGGCCACTTCGTCGAGGAGTAGACGCCCTCGGAGTAGACCTGCCGGGAGGCGAACGCCTCCCGCTCGGCCATCAGACCGGTGGTGGTCAGCCGCTGGAACACAGCCGCCACCTCCGCCGCGTCGCGTAGCCCGAGACCACGGACCAGAACCGAACCGTGGTCGGTGACGACGGCACGCAGCGCGTCTCGGTGCTCGGCTGCCCAGCGCGGCGCGTCGCCGGTTGGCGCGACTCGCAACATCGGCGGCTTGCCGGGTTGCAGGTCCACGTCGAGCAGCGACGCCGCGGATGAGGACGACATCTCGAATTCCTTCCAGTTCCTATTTGCTCAAGAAGAAGTCAGCAGTTCGGCGGCACTCAGCACGGTCTGCGCCGCCTCGGCGGGCCGCGTGCGCAGGAAGTAGTGCCCGCCGTCGGTGAGCTCGTGCAGCTCGACGCGCTCGGCCAGGAGCTCCCAGTCGCGGTACCGCTGCGCGAAATCCGCGGTGCTCGGGTCGTCGGCGGCGACCACCACGGTGATCGGCGCGGACAGCTTCACCGCAGGCGGGCTGTCGAGGGCGTCGGCGAAGTAGCGGAGCGCGGATCCGTAGTCGTGCCGGTAGGCGGCGCCGACGTGCTCGGCGCGCTGCTGGTCCAGTGCACCCAGCTCCGTGTAGCCGCTGTCGCCCAGCCGCGCCGCGATCTCGGCGTCGGTGCGCTCGGCCAGCTCGGCGAGGGCTGCGCGCCGGTCGGTGGCGGTGCCGAGCAGCTGCGCACCGAGGAACACCCGCTCCACGTGCACGCCGCGCGCCTGCAGGACCCGCGCCGTCTCCAGTGCCAGCGCCGTGCCGGAGGAGTGGCCCCACAGCAGCACCCTGGTCAGGCCACGCCCGACGATCTCGGCGGCCACCTGCTCGACCACCTGCGCGATCGGCACGAACGACTCGCGCTCGGCAGCCAGGTCGTGGCCGGGCAGCTCGACGGCGAGAACCGCCGGCCCGCTCCCGCGCAACGCGGCAGCCATCGGCTGGTAGTTCACCGCGTTGCCGCCGGCGTAGGGGAAGCACACGAGGGCACCGGACCGGGTGGCGTCCGTCCCCGAGAGCGGCTGCAGCAGCCCGGTGCGTCGCTCGGACCTGCCGTCCACCAGCTCGGCCAGATCGGAGAGGACGGGATACCGCGTGACGTCCTTGAGCGACACCGTTCGCTTCAGAGCGACCGCCAGCTTCACGGCAGACAGCGAGTTGCCACCGCGGTCGAAGAAGTGGTCGCCGCGACCGATCTGGTCCACCGGAACGCCGAGCACCTTCGCCCACGCGGCCGCCAGCCGCTCCTCGGTCGGCGTCCGCGGTGCGTCGTAGTCCTCCTCGACGACGTCGAGCTCACGGGCGAGCAGCGTCAGCCGCTTCTTGTCGATCTTGCTGTTGGGGGTGAGCGGCAGGCTTTCCTGCCAGTGGAAGGCCGCCGGCACCATGTATGCGGGCAGCGATGCGCCGAGCCGCTCGCGCAGCACGTCCACATCGATCGTCCGAGGACCCGAGTAGAACGCCACGAGCTGCTTGCTCTGGTCGGGCCGCTCGGCCACCACCACGGCGCCGTCGCGCACCCCGGGCACCCGCAGCAGCGTGTTCTCGATCTCGCCGATCTCGATCCGGAAGCCCGAGATCTTGACCTGGCTGTCCTTCCGGCCGAGGAACTCCAGCTTGCCGCCCGGCAGCCAGCGGCCGTAGTCGCCGCCCACGTAGAGCCGGTCGCCCGGTCGGTGGGGGTCGGTCGTGTAGGCCTGCCGGGTGCGCTCGGGGTCGTTGACGTAGCCACGGCCGACGCACACTCCGGAGAAGACGATCAGTCCGGGCGCGCCGAGCGGGACGGGAACGAGGTTCTCGTCGACGACGTAGACGCTCACGTTCTGGATGGCCGGGCCGAGCGGGACGCGTTCCCCGTCGGGAGCCCGGTCCATGACCTCGTGGTTGGTGTCGTCGGAGGTCTCGGTCAGCCCGTAGGCGTTGACCAGCTTGATCGCCGGCTCCGCGGCGAACCAGCGCTGTGTCAGCTCCCTCTTCAGCGCCTCACCGGTGGCCGACACGCTGTGCAGGTCCGGGAGCTCGCGCGGGTGCTGCTCCAGGTAGGACAGCACGACCTCGAGATAGGACGGCACGACCTGCAGCACCGCGACGCGGTGCTCGGTGATCGTGTCGACGAAGCGCTCGACGTCGAGGATGGCGTCCTGCTCCACGAGCACGGTGCGCCCGCCCACCAGCAGCGCGGAGACCAGCTGCCACAGCGAGATGTCGAAGCACTGGGGCGCGGTCTGCGCGACCGCCTGCCCCTCACCGATCTCGCAGGCGTCGATCTTGGCGTAGAGGTGGTTGAGCATCCCGGCCTGCTCACACATCGCACCCTTGGGCTCACCCGTCGAGCCGGAGGTGAAGTAGATGTAGGCCAGCTGGTCCGCGGTCACCGTGACGCCGAGGTCATCGTCGCCGCGGTTCTCCTCGTAGGCCGTGTCGACGAACAGCGTCTGTGCGCCGGAGACGGTGTCGAGGGCCTTGTCGAGCGTGGTGGTGCTGCCGGGCTCGGTCAGCACCAGCGTGCAGCCGGCGCGGGAGAGCGTGGTCGCGATCCGGTCGGCCGGGAAGTGCGGCTCGATCGGCAGGTACGCCCCGCCGGCCTTGAACACCGCCAGCACCGCGGCCATCCAGTCCAGGTTCCGCTCGGTGACCACCGCGACCACGTCCTCGCGCCGCAGCCCGCGGGCCAGCAGCGCCCGCCCGAGCCGGTTGGCGCGGGCGTTGAGCTCGCGGTAGGTCCACTGCCGCTCGCCCTGCACCGCCGCGACCGCGTCCGGGTGCGCCGCGACCTGCTGCTCGAACAGCTCGTGGAACCGCACATCCGGCAGCTCCCGCCGCGGACCCGCCAGGCCCTCGAGCTGAAACGCCAGCTCCTCGACCGACAGCAGGCTCTGCCGCCGGTGCTCGGCGTCGAGGTCGGCGGTGATCAGGGACAGCGCGGTGAGGTAGTAGCCGGCGACCCGCGCGGCGTAGTCGGCGTCGAGCACGTCGGTCCGGTAGCGCAGCACGAGCCGCCCGTCGGCGATGCCGACCCGCAGCACGGTGCCCTCGGCGAACTCGCCGGCGTGACCGGTCGGGTCCAGGACGGTCTCGAAGGACGGGCCGGCCACGCCCAGCTCGCGCCGCAGCTCCTCGACCGGGAAGTCCTGGTGCGACACCAGCTCCGACTCGACCCGCCGGACGTCGGTCAGCAGCGCGCGCCACGAGTTCGACTCGGTGGTGAGCCGGCAGGGCAGTGTCCGGCCGCCCGCCGTGACGTAGCCGGTGGTGACCTCCTGCTCACCGGACAGGGCGGCGAGCACGGTGGCGTGGGCGGCCAGCAGTACCGAGCTGAACGGCACCGCCAGCTCGTCCGCCAACCGGTGCACCGCCGTCACCAGCGCGTCGGGAAGCGGCGCGTCGTACTCGCCGACACCCGCCGTCGCGTCGAGCGTCCAGCGCGGGATCGCGGTGAAGCCACCGGCGACGAGCACCCCTCGCCAGAACTCCCGCCCGGCTTCCGCTGGCATTGCCATGACAGTCTTCCCTCCGCTCACCGTGGTCACGGTGCTAGTTACCGCCGACCCAGGGCGGTACGATCGACATTCATTTCTCTGGCGGGGTTTCCCGCCCAGTGGTCGTCCGCCGGGACGTCCGCACCCTTCATCACGAAGGAATCGGCATCGATGACCGAGCCGTCGCCCACCGTCACGCCGTAATGGATGAGGGAACCGACCCCGAGCGTGCTGCCCGCCCCGATGGTGATGTAACCGGACTTGAAGGCGCCGTCCTCCTGCGAATGCCCCTGGAGGCGACTTCCCGCATTGAGGGTGGCACCATCGCCGATCGTGGTCAGGGTCTTCTCGATGATGGCGCAGCCGTCGTCGAAGACATGCTTTCCGATTCGAACTCCCAGAAGCCGCCAGACGATGTTCTTGAACGGAGTGCCGTCGAGCAACCTCGGCTGTGCCAGCAGCTTCCAGTAGCGCTCGTGCCACCAGAAGTACCGATCGTAGATCGAGCAGTACTGGGGCTGGAGAGATCCGAACCCTATGACGATACGTTCGACCAGCACGAGGTAGCCGATGCCGAACACGAACATGAACACGCCCAGTCCGGCGATCACGAGCGCGCCGAGCGCACCGTAGAAGTCCGCGGTGGTCAACAGGGCCAAGGACACCACGAAGAAGAGGAACCACCGCACGACCAGCAGCAACGCCATGCTGACCAGGTCGTACCTGTTCTTCGCCGCGATGGCGCGACGGCGCTCCACCCGCGTGAGGTGAGCCATCCGTGTGTCGCGTTGGACCGAGCGCGGAATCTCGAAGCTCGTCGAACCCAGAACCCCGGTGTCCTGCCGGACCTCCCCGTCGACCGGAATACCGACCTTCGTGGCGAGAAGGCAGTTGTCGCCCGTCTTGCCCTGCGCCGGATAGACGATGAAGTTGCCGAGGAAGTTGTTCGCCCCGATCGCGGCGGGCGACACCCGGAAGGACGTGCTCGAGAACTCGGCATTCATGACCGACAGGCCGTCGGCCACCACCGTGCCGCTACCGACAGAGGTGAGGTACGGGTTCTCGGTCCGGACGTCCATGCCGAAGTTGCACCCGGTCTGCACAACCGGGTCGAGCTTGAACCCGACCCACTTGAAGTAGGGGACGATGTAGGAGCTGTCGCCGAAGAGGTTCACGAAGAAGCGCATGTTCGTCGTGCGCGCGATCGCCCGGTGAGCCCAGTGGTGGAAGCCGTACAAGGGATAGAGCTTCCCCGGCTTGATGGCCTTGTTCAGGAGCCGAGGGACGGTGCCCACGAACAGCAGCGCAACGATCAGGAAGCCGAAGAACACCGAGGTCGAGAAGATCAGTGCGTCGCGGTAGAACCACCAGCTCTCGAGAGCCACCGGGTCCGCGTCCATGAGCTCATTGAGCTGTGGAACCTCGGCGAGCAGGAACACCAGGCCGCCGGCCAGCACCGGCATGCCCACGACCAGCACGCCGAGCGCCTGCGTGAGGCCGAAGAACGCTCGCCTGAAGGCGTTGCGGCCGGGCGCAGGGCTGGGCAGCCGGAAGTTCTCCTCCGTCCGCAGCGCCGGGGATCCGGACCAGCGCTCGCCATCGGGTATCGCCTGGCCGGCGTTCAGCGAGGAGGCGTGACCGAGTTGGCTCCCGTCGCCCACCGACGTGTTGATGTCGAGCACGCTCATCTCGCCGACGAACGCGCCCTTCCCCAGGGTGACCGCGCCCGTCTGGATCACCCCGGCCTCGGCGCGGTAGCCGTTGAAGAACGCGTCCTTCCGGACCACGGCGCCGGCACCGACAGTGAGCAGATCGGTGCACACCGGAACATTCCTGGAGAAGATCACCGCACCGCGCCCGACCTTCGCGCCGAGTGCCCGCAGGTACAGGTTGTAGAGCGGCGAGGTGGTGCTCAGGCGCGACCGGCCGCCGATGAACAGAAGCAGCGGGTTGGTCCGAACCAGCGTCTTGATTGCCCAGAAACGGACGTATGCGAGGCTCCAGACCCGGATCTCCTGGGGCTTCCAGCGGCCGATGACCAGCCATTTGGCCAGGATTGGCAGGACGCACAGGCCGACGACGGCCGCACTGCCGAACACGAGTGACCGAAGATAGATATCGACCAGGCCGGAGGCGGTCGAGATCCAGTTGTAGCCTTCGTTGGTGACGAGCGCAGCAAGATAGGTATATGCGAGAAAGATCAGGGCCTGCAGTACTCCGCAGAAGACGTAGTCCAGCCGACCGGCCGGCTTCGCCTGGATTGGTTCCGGGGCCGGGCCCTCGATCATCTCGATGGCCGGGGCAGCGGACCCGACGGTCGGTGCCGGCGGTGCACCGGCGGTGGGCGCAGTGACCGCGAGGGCTTTCGCCAGGCTTTCGATGGTCTGGTGGCGGTAAACGTCCTTTATGGATATCTTCGGGAGGTCTGCCCGTTTTCTGACCCGCGCACAGAAGTGCGCCATCACGAGCGAGTCGGCACCGAGATCGTCGAAGAAGTGGCTGTCGACCGGTACCCGATCGACCTGCACGACGTCCGCCAGAACCTCGGCGAGACCCAGTTCAATGCTGGTCAGGGAGCCGACGGGGCCACCCTGGATGGTCGGAGAGCTACTCCGGACGGTTGGAGGTGCAGCCACTCGGGCTGGCATCACCTCGATCGACTCTCCCACTACGTGAGCTCCTTGCACAGGAAATTGACAGTTTCGATACAGGTTCTGATGAGCTCGTGACAGGGCCGCGTCGACCTGTTCCGAGGAAGAATTGAGAAGTGATGTGCATCGCTCCCGTGGGCGGGAATAGGAAGCAACCGGAAGTGACCCGGGACACTTCCCTGAAACGGATCTACATGATCAAGAAGGAGTGTCTCGAAATGCGCATCCGGCACATCGTCGACCACGCATGACGGGCCGAACCCACCATGCCGGAGCAAGATCATCAATCCTCCTTACGTGCGAGCACCCAACTCCCCTACGTGCGATCGCTCATCAGGGTTCAGATCGCGGTCGGGGCGATCTCCTGGTGCCGTGGCGGTGGCGGGGGAACCGCACTTCCGGCCGACGTGCCCGAGAACTGCTTGTCGGAGAGAGGCATCCGGAAAATCGTCGGGTCAGGCCGCGATGTTTCACGGTGCGTCAGTTTTCACCCGCCTGGACCTCTCCGAAGGAAAGTGTAACCCGAACGCGAGGGGACTCCATGCGATGTGACGATGCCCGCGCGATCCACCAGATGTTATAGTGGGATCCTCGCGTTCAAGGAATGGTCAAGGTTATACCAATAATCATCTTCGACAGGCTGTCACGAGTCAGTTCGTCCGGTTTGTGTCGCATTAGTCGGTGTATTGAAGATCGGTTCGGCAGTGGAAACCACCCGTTCGGCGGCACCGAAATGCAGGGCGGGTGCGCGTAGGCGGGTCCGCAGGGCCGCCACGGCTGCCGGGTGCCCGCCCCGCCGACCCGGCCGGCCGCGCCGGCTCGCCGCATCCGTGGTGCGGTAGGTCACGGCAGCGCAGTGAGGTGCGTCATGGTCGCCGACCCGGAGGTCGATGCTCAGGGTCGGCGCGCTGCCGAACTGTGGGTGTGTACGCCGTCCGGGTCACTCACCGCCCGAGCCCGGCCAGCAGCCGGGCGAACCGTTGCGGGTCGACGAGGTGCGGGAAGTGGCCGCTGTGCGCCCAGACCTCCACGGTCGCGGCGGGCAGGTGTTCGCCGAACCACCGCGCGTAGCCCGGCTTCGGCTCGTCACCGGTGATGTACAGGTAGGGCGCTCCGGAGGCCCGGAGTGCGGCGGTCTCCTGCTCGATCATCGCCGTGAGCTCGGCGGTCGGCTGCGTGAGCAACTGGCTCCAGTACCCGAGGACGACCTGTTGGCGCGCTCGCGAGGTGGAGCGCACGAGGTCCTGCGCGTCAGCCGGGAGCAGCTCGACGTGGAAGCTGTCGTAGAACATCTGCCACACCGCGCGGAACCCGGGCCCGCGCAGCCGTTCGGCGAGCGCGCGCACGAAGGTGGCGAAGGGGGCCGCGTCCAGCGGCTGGTCGATGTTCACGACCCCACGGGCGGGGTGGTGCGCGGCGTAGCTCGTCGCGAGGCGCCCGCCGAACGAGTGCCCGACGACGACGGGCGCGGTGAGGCCGGCCGCCTCGACCACGTGGTGGAGCTGCGCGGTGAGGGTGTCGAGGTCGTAGGCCGGCTGGTCCGGTGACCGGCCGTGCCCGGGCAGGTCGATGGCCACGGTGCGGCGTGCCGGGTCGATGCGTTCCAGCTCCGCGACGATGCCACGCCACATCGACCGGTCGAAGGTCAGGCCGTGCACCAGGAGCAATGGCGCGGCGTCGGTGCCCGCGCCGTGGTCGTCTGCGGCGAGCCCTGCGATGTCGACGGGGTGGTCGGTGTCCTGTTCGGTGTCCATGGGTTCCTCCAGGGGATGGTCGTCATCCGGGTGGCGTAAATCGACGGGGAACGATGCGTACGCACGCCGGCTCAGACGTGCCAGCGGCCCGGGCCGCCCGCCGCCGGCTGGTAGCGGCACGCCCGGCCGGTGCGGATCGAGGCGGACAGGTGGGCCCCGGCTGCCGGGGCTGCTCGGGTGATCGTGTCGATGACTCCCCGCAGCGTGCGGGTGACGTTGACCCGGGCCCGTTCGTCGGCGCCGGAGACGGTTCTGCCGCGTCCGCCCAGACCGGTTGCCCGGCGGAGCTCGTCGAGCAGGGCGTCGCGCTCGGCGACCGCGCGCTCGGCGGCGAGCCTGTCGCCGGTGGTGTCGGCGGCGTCGAGCGCGTCCCCGAGCGCGGCCAGGCGCTTGCGGTACGTGTCCCGGGCGGCGGCGTCGAGCACCGGCTCCGCCGCGGCGGCGGTCAGGCCGGCGCCGCCGGCGGCCAGGTCGAGCGCGGTGATCTCCTGGCCGGGTGCGGCGAGGAGTGTGCGGAGGTAGGCAACACCGCGGCCGTCGCGGAGCCGAGCCCGCTCGTCCCCGGCCTCGAGCAGCCAGTCCGGTCCGTCGCGGCGCAGTGTCCACTCGTCCGGCAGTGGGGCGTACGCCCCCGACAGCCCCCGCATGCCCAGCAGGGCAGTGATGTCGCGGGCGCGTCGGCGATGGGAGCCGGCCAGTTCGGCGTCGCCGTCATGGCCGCGTCGGGTGAGCGTGTCGGCCAGCGCGGCCACGGTGTGGGCGAGGAACGGCAGCGCACCGTTCTCCTCCTCCCACGCGGCGGCCTCCCCGAGCAGCTCGACCGCCTCGTCGAACCGGCCGAGGTGGGTGGCGAGGGTGCCGAGATGGTGCGCGACCGGTCCGCTGACCGTGTTGGCGCCCGCCCACACCACCAGGCGCTCCCGGTAGCCGGCCAGCGCCTCGTACAGCCGGGCGGCGGCAGCCGTGTTCCCGGTGGCGACGGCCACCACGGCGAGGTCCGCGGCCGCGCCGAGCCAGCGTGGCCCCGAGCCGGCCAGCACGCGGGGCAGCGCGCGTTCCAGTTCCAGGCCGGCCTCCGCGGTCCTGCCGAGCGACACCAGGAACCGGGCCGCCGTGGCCTCGTAGAGGTGCCCGGGGTGACGGCGCGCGAAGGCGCGCAGGCGCTCCAGCTCGGCCTGGTCCTCCGCGGTCGGGGGGTCCCCGCGCAGCAGCGTGATCGCCCACCGCAGGGTGATGACGAGCCGGTCGGTGTCGGCCAGCCCCACCCGCCCGC
>NZ_JAAXKY010000212.1 GCF_012911925.1 Pseudonocardia xinjiangensis
CACCAGTTGTGGTTGCGCACGGGTTCTCCTTGGTGGGCGGCGGGGCCAGGGTGGCGCGGGGTTCACCAGTTGTGGTTGCGCACGAGGTTCTCCTTGGTGGATGTGTGGGGTGGCGATGGCATTCACCAGTTGTGGTTGCGCACCGGGCTCTCCTTCGTCGTCGGGCGGGGACCGAGCCGTTGATTCACCAGTTGTGGTTGCGCATGACTGCTTCCTCCTCGCGCTGTTCGTTCTCCACTCGGCGGACGTCGAGAGACGTCGGCGTAGATCGTGGGCAGTCGAATTGCCGGAGTGCGCGCGATGGTCCCGGCCTCTCCCGCACATGCCGTTCGAACGGACGCGGGCTTATGTTGCATACGTATGCCAGTTTCCGCCGTGTGAGCGTTCGGGGCGCCGCGCATTCGGCCTACCTCACTGACCCGGAAGTGGGTTCGTAACGGCCTGTCGCTCCGAGCGGCGCAACTGTGACACGGGCGGCTGGAGATCCCGCTCGGGCGGGTGGTCTTCACCGTCGGGCTCCACTAGGCTCCGGCCAACGCCCAGCGGACAGAGAGCACGGATGGGATCTGACGGAGCCACGGAGACGGGCCGACCGCTCTCACGCATGTTCGCCGTTCGCCGATGGGCGATCTGGGCCCTACCGGCGCGGCTGCTCGGCCCCGTGCTGCTGGTCGAGGTCACCTCGGTGGCGCTCATCGTCCTGGGGCTCGCCGGTCATGCCGGTCCCACGCCGGCGCAGCTGCAGATAGCCGGCGTTCTCTGCCTGCTCGGCATCGCCCACACCGAGGTGGCCGTCGGCGTAGAGCGCGTGCGGCGCCGGGTCACGGACGGTAACCACGTCGACCTCAGCTCCGTGTGGACGTTCGCGGCGGCGGTGGCCCTGCCGCCCTCGTACGCGGCGCTCGTGGCCGTGATCGTGCACTGCCATCTGTGGTGGAGGGCGTGGCGGCTGCGCGTCCCCCTCTACAAGCAGACCTTCACCTCCGCCACGGTGGTCCTCGCGTGCATCGCGTCGGCCACCGTGCTCCAGCACTCGGGCGGTGGGACGGAGATCGGCAGCAACCACCAGCTGTGGGCGCTGGGGCTCGCGCTGCTCGCCTACACCACGGTCAACAGCTGCCTCGTCGCCGGCGCGATCGCGGTGAGCAGCCCGGAGGCGAACCTCACCAAGGTGTTCGCCCCCTGGGACGAGAACGTCCTCGAGATCGCCACCCTCTGCCTCGGTGCCCTCGCGGCCATCGCGCTCGGGGTCAACCCGTGGCTCGTCCTGCTCGTCCTGCCGCCGCTGCTGGTGCTGCACCGCGCCGTGCTCGTCCGGCAGCTCGAGGAGGCCGCCAGCACCGACGGCAAGACCGGGCTGCTCAACGCCGCGGCATGGCACGCCCAGGCCGAGCGCGCCCTGCGCCGCGCGAGCCGACACGACGGCGCCAAGGGTGTGCTCGTCCTCGATCTCGACCACTTCAAGTCGGTGAACGACACCTACGGCCACCTCGCAGGTGACCAGGTGCTCGCCGCCGTCGCCGCCGCACTGCGCACCGAGGTCCGCGACCGCGACCTCGTCGGCCGGTTCGGCGGCGAGGAGTTCGTGGTCCTGCTCGGCGGCCTGGAGGGCAGCGGCACGGCGGAGCTCGAGGCGGTCGGCGAGCGGATCCGGCGACGCGTCGCGAACCTGCGGGTCGAGATCCCCACGCCAGACGGGCCGCTCACGGTCGCCGGTCTCACCGTGTCGGTCGGTGCCGCTCTCTCTCCCACGGAGGGCGCCGACCTGCGGACTCTGCTGCAGATCGCCGACGCGGCGCTCTACACCGCCAAGCGTGCGGGCCGGAACGTCGTGCGGATGGGGCTCGCGGTGCCGGCGCAGCACACCACCCAGCACGCGGGCCGCCTGCCGACCGCTGCGGGGGAACCGCCGGCCGCCGCCGGCTGACATCACCGCAGGCCGAGACGGTTCGGTCACGGATCGTGACGAAACCGTCGGCCGAGTCCACCCCGAAGAGCGATCTCGATCCTCCTGACACGCCCTCCGCGGCTCACTAGCCTCGGCGCCACGCGCTCTCGGTGTCGGCGGAAGGAGATCGCGGTCGTGGCTGATCTGGCGCCGCCGACTACCGGCAGGTGGGAACTCTGGGGGCTACCGCCCCGGGCCGTCACCGTCGTCCTCGCGGTGGAGGCCGCCGCCGTCGCGTTCGTCGTGGCCGGTGGCGCCGTCCCGTCGTCGGGCGACGTCGGGCTCGCCGCGTTCCTGACCGTCCTCAGCGTCGTGCACACGGAGCTGGCCACCGGGATCGAACGGATCCGGCGGAGGGCAGCGCAGACCTCGTACTTCGACCTCAGCTCGGTGTGGACGTTCGCGGCCGCGCTGCTGCTGCCCCCGATGCTCGCCGCCGCCGTCATCGCGGCGGTGTACCTGCACCTGTGGCACCGGGTGTGGCGTCCGGCGAAGGTGCCGCTGCACCGGCACATCTACACCACGGCCACCGTCGTGCTCGCGGCAGGCGCCGCGCACGCCGTGGTCCAGCAGTCGGGTGGCCTGCCCACCGGCGCCGCCGACGCGTCCGGGGTGGCGGGGATCGCCCTGGCCGTGCTGCTCTACGTGCTGGTCAACACCGTGCTGGTCGCCGCGGTGATCGTCCTGACCAGTGAGCGTCCCGGGTTCCGCGACCTCGTCGGCGGGTGGGACGACAACACCGTGGAGATCGCCACGATCTGCCTCGGTGCGCTGGCCGCGGTCGCGCTCGGCTCCACACCGGGTCTCGTCGCGCTCGTCCTGCCGCCGATCCTGGTGCTGCACCGCGCCGTGCTGGTCCGCCAGCTGGAGGAGGTGGCGAGCACGGACGCGAAGACCGGGCTGCTCAACGCCGCCGCCTGGCAGGTGCAGGGGACGCGGACCGTGCGCCGGGTCCACCGCTCCCGGGGTACCGCCGCCGTGCTGATCCTCGACCTCGACCACTTCAAGGCCGTCAACGACTCGTACGGTCACCTCGTCGGCGACGACGTACTGGCCGCGGTCGCGGCGGAACTGCGCTCCGCGGTGCGCGAGCAGGACATCGTCGGGCGCTTCGGGGGCGAGGAGTTCGTGGTGCTGCTGCCCGACCTGCCTCCCGGTCCGGCGGGGGACACCGAGATGCGCGCGGTCGCCGAACGCCTGCGCCAACGGGTGGCGTGCATGGCCGTCGCCGTCGACACGCCGGACGGCGTCCTCACGATCGGGGGCCTGTCGGTCTCCGTGGGCGGTGCCGCGGTGCCGATCGACGGCACCACCCTCGAGCAGGTGCTGAACGCCGCCGACGCATCGCTCTACATCGCGAAGCGCGACGGCCGGAACCTCGTCCGGTTCGCCGCCCCGGTGGAGATCCCCACCCCGCGCAGCGGCACCTGACGGGATTGTCGGGCCGTGGGTGGCAGCCTCTCGTAAGCTGGCCCGGTGACCGTGTTGCGTTCCGTCCGTGGCCCGGCCGACCTCAAGCGCCTGGGGGTCGACCAACTCGCCTCGCTCGCTGCGGAGATCCGCCGGGAGCTCGTGGCCTCGGTCTCCCGCACCGGTGGGCACCTGGGCCCCAACCTCGGCGTCGTGGAGCTGACCATCGCGCTGCACCGGGTGTTCGACTCCCCGCGTGACACGTTGATCTGGGACACCGGGCACCAGGCGTACGTCCACAAGATGCTCACCGGCAGGCAGGACGGCTGGGACCGGCTCAAGAAGTCCGGCGGCCTGTCCGGCTACCCGTGCCGGGCGGAGAGCGAGCACGACCACGTCGAGAACAGCCACGCCTCCACCTCGCTGTCCTGGGCCGACGGGATCGCGCGTGCCTACGCGCTCACCGGCCAGCAGCGTCACGTCGTCGCGGTGATCGGTGACGGCGCGCTCACCGGCGGGATGGCCTGGGAGGCGCTCAACAACATCGCCACCGGGGGACACCGGCCCGGCAGCGAGGGCGAGGTCGGCCGCAGGTTCGGCGCAGGCAGGCGCATGCCGGGCGGCGCGGAGGACGAGGGTGGCCCCGGTGCCGCCGTGGCCGACCGCAACATCGTCATCGTCGTCAACGACAACGGCCGCTCGTACGCACCCACGATCGGCGGCCTCGCCGACCGGCTGGCCACGCTGCGGCTGCAGCCGGGCTACGAGCGGGTGCTCGACGCGGGCAAGCAGGCTCTCGCCAACACCCCGGTCGTCGGCAACGCCCTCTACGCCGGGCTGCACGCACTGAAGGCCGGCATGAAGGACGCGCTGAGCCCGCAGGAGCTGTTCTCCGACCTCGGCCTCAAGTACTTCGGACCGGTCGACGGGCACGACATCGCCGCGATGGAGTCGGCGCTGCGCCGCGCGCGCCACTTCGGCGGCCCCGTGATCGTCCACGCCGTCACGCGCAAGGGCGCGGGGTACCCGCCGGCGGAGAACGACACCGTCGAGCAGATGCACAGCCCGGCGGCGTTCGACCCGGAGACGGGCCTGCCCACCGGGCCCCCGTCCGTCGGCTGGACGAGCGTGTTCGCCGAGGAGATGGTGGCGCTGGGGTCGAAGCGACCTGACGTCGTCGCCATCACGGCGGCGATGCTCGGTCCCACCGGGCTCGCCCCGTT
This sequence comes from Pseudonocardia xinjiangensis, assembly GCF_012911925.1. Classification (GTDB taxonomy): domain Bacteria; phylum Actinomycetota; class Actinomycetes; order Mycobacteriales; family Pseudonocardiaceae; genus Pseudonocardia; species Pseudonocardia xinjiangensis. The sequence goes on from NZ_JAAXKY010000212.1 coordinate 4,582, forward strand.
CGCCGCGGCGTTCCCCGAGCGCTGCATCGACGTCGGGATCGCCGAGCAGCACGCGCTCACGTCCGCCGCCGGGCTGGCCGCGGGCGGCCTGCACCCGGTGGTCGCGCTGTACTCGACGTTCCTCAACCGGGCGTTCGACCAGCTCCTGATGGACGTGGCGCTGCACGGCAAGGCCGTCACCCTCGTGCTGGACCGGGCCGGTGTCACCGGCAGCGACGGGCCGTCGCACAACGGGATGTGGGACCTGTCGCTCCTCGGGATCGTGCCCGGCATGCGGGTGGCGGCGCCCCGCGACGCGCAGACGCTGCGTGAGGAGCTGGCGGAGGCCGTCGCGGTGGACGACGGGCCCACCGCCATCCGTTTCCCCAAGGGTTCGGTGATCGAGTCGGTGCCGGCGGTTCGCCGCACCGACGGCGTGGACGTCCTGCGTGAGCCCGCCCCCGCCGGTGACCGCAGCCCCGCCGTGCTCCTGGTGTGCGCGGGCGCGTTCGGGGAGCTCGGCCTCGCCGCGGCCCAGCGCCTGGAACAGCAGGGCATCCCGGTCACCGTCGTCGACCCGCGCTGGGTGCTGCCGGTGCCGCCGGTGCTCGTCCGGCTGGCCCGCGAGCACCGGCTCGTGGTGACCGTCTCCGACAGCGGCCGCCACGGCGGGTTCGGCTCGGCGCTGGCCGACGAGCTGCGCGCCGCGGAGTGCGACGTCCCGCTCCGGGACCTGGCGATCCCCCAGCGCTTCCTCGACCACGGCAGCCGCCCCGACGTGCTGGCCGCCGCGGGGCTCACCGCCCAGGACGTCGCCCGGCGGGTCACCGAGTGGGCGGCGGCGCTGCCGGGCCTCCAGCTCGTCGACGAGCCCGCGTCGTCGGCGCCGGGAGAGCAGGCACGCTGATGCGCGTGCTCATCGTCGAGGACGAGCGCGCACTGGCCGACGCCGTGGCACGCGGGCTACGGCGCGAGGGGATGGCCGTCGACGTCGCCTACGACGGCGACACCGGCCACGAGAAGTCGGTCATCACCCGCTACGACGTGGTGGTGCTCGACCGGGATCTGCCCGGGATGTCGGGCGACCGGCTCTGCGCTGAGATCGTCGCGTCCGGGGCCACCACGCGGGTGCTGATGCTGACGGCCAGCGGCACGCTCGCCGACAAGGTCGACGGCCTGTCCCGCGGCGCGGACGACTACCTCGCCAAACCGTTCGACTTCCCCGAGCTCGTCGCCCGCTGCCGCGCGCTCGGCCGCCGGGCCACCCCGGCCGTGCCGCCGCTGCTCACCGCGGGCGACCTCGCGCTCGATCCGGCCCGGCGCACCGTGCACCGGGCCAGCCGGCCCGTGGAACTCACGCGCAAGGAGTTCGGGGTGCTGGAGGTCCTGCTCGGTGCGGGCGGGGCCGTGGTGAGCAGCGAGGAGCTGCTGGAGCGCGTCTGGGACGAGAACGCCGACCCGTTCACCACCACCGTGCGGGTCACGGTGATGACGTTGCGCAAGAAGCTCGGTGACCCGGGCGTGATCGAGACGGTGGTCGGGGCCGGCTACCGGGTACCGGCCGCGGGCTGAGCGAGGCGCTGCCGTGGCCGAACCAGCGAGGCCGGCAGCGAGGGCTCCCGAGCCCGCGCGGGGCTCCACACGGCCCGACAGGGGGCCGGGGGAGCCCGTGGCGCCGCCGCCGGCCGTCCCGGCCCGGGAGAACACCGGGACGCGGCTCGGGGGCCGGGGCGTCGGGCTGCGCCCCCGGCTGACCCTCGTCAGCACGGCCGTCGTGGCACTGGTGAGCGCGCTGCTGCTGTGGTTGGGCTGGCTGCTCGTCGGTGGCGTGGCCCGGGCCGTCCCCTCGCTGCCCCCCGGCACCACGGTGCGGGTGGGGGACGTGGCCGTGCCCGCCGAGCAGCTCCAGGACGCTGTCGGTGCCGCCGCGCGGGCCGATGTGCTGCGGGCCGGGCTGATCGCCTTCCCGCTCCTCGTCGTCGCCGCGGCGGTGGTGTCCTGGGTGCTGGTCGGCCGGGTGCTGGGCCCGCTGTACGCGGTCACGGCCACGGCCCGGCGGCTGACCGTCGAGTCGCTCGACACCCGCACCGGGCTGCGGGACGCCCGCGGCGAGGTCGCCGAGCTCGCCGCGGGCTTCGACGCGATGCTGGACCGGCTGCAGGCGGCGTTCGACGCGCAGCGGCGGTTCGTGGCCAACGCGAGCCACGAGCTGCGCACCCCGCTGGCGGTACTGCGCACCGAGGTGGACGTCACGCTGGCCGACCCCGCGGCCGACGTCGCCGAGCTCCGCCGGATGGCCACGGTCGTGCGGGACGCCACCCGGCGCGCCGACGACCTGATCGCGGGGCTGTTGCTGCTGGCCCGCACCGAGGGGGCCGAGCTGGCGGAGGTGCGGCCCGTCGACCTCGCCGAGCTCCTCGCACCCGCACTGGCAGGCGTCCGCGCGGACGCGGCCCGGCGGGGGCTGCGGGTGCAGGTCCGGACCGCGCCCGCGCCGTCGCGTGGCGACCCGGTGCTGCTCGAGCGCGTGGCCGGGAACCTGCTGGAGAACGCGGTGCGGCACAACGTGGCGGGCGGCTGGGTGGACGTCTGCACCGGGATGCGGGATGGCTGCGCCGAGCTGCAGGTCGCCTCCAGCGGGCCGGTGATCCCGGCGGACCGGGTGCCCGAGCTGTTCGAGCCGTTCCGCCGGGGTCCGGTGGAGCGCACCGGCGACACCCCCGGTTCGGGGCTGGGGCTCTCGATCGTGCGTGCCGTGGTGCAGGCCCACGGTGGGCTGGTGCGCGCCGAGCCGGTGCCCGGCGGGGGCCTGGCGGTGACGGTGCGGCTGCCCGCGGGTTGATCAGCTGTGGGCCTGTAGCGCCGTCTCCAGGTGAGGGGTCAGCAGCTCGATCTGCCACGGCCGGGCGCCCCCGGCGCGCAGCGCCGCGGCCACGTCGCCGTCGGGGGGCGGGGACCAGCACAGGCGGCGGAGCAGGTCGGGCTGCAGGAGGTTCTCCACCGGCACCGACCATTCCAGGCCGACGGCGACGACGGCGGCGCGGGCCGCGGTGAGGCGGGCGGCGGCGTCGGGGTCGCGGTCGGCCCAGCGTCCGACCGGAGGCGGCCCGTCGGCGGCCGGTGTGACCGCGGGCAGCGCCGCGGCGTCGAGCTGGGTGGCCTGCTGCAGCGCGGCGAACCAGTAGGAGGTGAGGCGCCGCTGGGCACGGCCCCGGAACACCGGGAGCGCCGCCAGGTCGCCCGGACTGGCCGGCGCGCCTGCGGCAGCCTCGATGATCGCGGAGTCGGGCAGGACCCGGCCCGGGGCGATGTCGCGTTCGGCGGCGAGCCGGTCGCGCGCCTCCCACAGGGCGCGGACGACCGCGAGGGCGCGGGGCTTGCGCAGCTTGTGCAGGCCCGAGGTGCGCCGCCACGGTTCGGCACGGGGCTGGGGCGGCCCGGCCGTGCGTACGGCCTCGAACTCCTGCATGGCCCAGTCCAGCTTGCCCTGCTCGGCGAGCAGCCCGGCGAGCACGTCACGCAGCTCGACCAGCACCTCGACGTCGAGCGCGGCGTAGACGAGCCAGTCCTCGGGCAGCGGACGGCGGGACCAGTCGGCGGCGCCGTGGCCCTTCTCCAGGCTGAGGCCCAGCATCTGCTCGACCAGGGGGCCGAGGCCGACGCGGGGGAGCCCGGCCAGCCGGCCGGCCAGCTCCGTGTCGAAGAGCGAGGACGGGGTGAGGCCCGTCTCGGCGAGGCACGGCAGGTCCTGGTTGGCCGCGTGCAGCACCCACTCCGGCCCGCGCAGCGCCGGCGCGAGCTCGGACAGGTCACTGCGCAGCGGAATCGGGTCGATCAGGGCCGTACCCGCACCGGCGCGCCGTAGTTGTACGAGGTACGCGCGCTGCGAGTACCGGAAGCCGGAGGCCCGTTCGGCGTCGACAGCGATCGGGCCGCTCCCCGCGGCGAAAGCCTCCGCGGTGCGCATCAGCGCGGCCCGGTCGCCGACGACGCGCGTCAGCCCGTCCCGGGGCGCCAGCAGCGGTACGGCTGCCGGAGCGTCCGGCCGAACGGCCTGCTCTTCTTCGTGCTGCGGATCTGCGGTCAGCGGATGACCCCGGCCCGCATCGCCAACGCGACCATCTGAGCTCGGTCGCCCGTGCCGAGCTTGCGCCCGATCCGGGAGAGGTGGCTCTTCACCGTGAGCGCCGAGAGGCTCAGCGCCTCACCGATCTCCTTGTTGGACTGCCCGTCGGCCACCAGTTGCAACACCTCCACCTCACGGGCGGAGAGCTCGCGCGGTGTGTTGTCGGTGCCCGGCACGCGGGTGCCCGTGGCGAGCAGTGGGGCCACCGTGGGATCGGCGTACACCCCGCCGTCCAGCACGCGCTTGACCCCGTCGGTGACGATCGCCGCAGAGGCCGACTTCAGCAGGTAGGCCTGCGCACCGGCCTGGAACGCCGAGCGCACCGCGTACGGGTCGTCCGAGGACGCCAGTACGACGAGCCGGTTCCAGCCCAGCGACCGGAGTTCGGTCACCAGGTCCAGCCCGCTGCCGTCGGGCAGCCCGAGATCGAGGATCGCGAGATCGCACGGCCCGTTGGCATGCGCCCGGGCCCGGGCCTCGGCCACCGAAGCGGCTTCGTACACCGTGCCTGCGCCCATGGAACGCAGCCGCGCGGCGATCGCCTCGCGAAGAAGTGGGTGGTCGTCGACCACCAGCACCGAGAACAGCTCTTCCCGCGGATGCGGGACCATCGCGGGCGACAGCACAGCACCTGGAGTGCCGCGAACTGGTGCGCCCTGGCCCACAACGGCCACGTCACTACCTCCCTGGAGTCGGTCGTTGCCCCCCGACCGGCACCAGACCCCCGGTCGATGAAGCTGTCGCCCGACCGCCCGAGGAGGTGTCGTGGAGGAAGCGTAGCCCCCCAAGCGGTCTAACGTCGTGTGGTGGTTCGAAGTTCTCCGGGTGAAAGTTACAGCGTTGTCGATATCCATCCACCCGACCGGGTGACGGAAGGGATCACCCGAGGCATCGAAGTCGCAGGTAGCAGCCGAATCAGACCGTTCGGTGGGCAAGTGGAAGTACCCCGACCGGAGGTAAGCCGGCCGCCGACGCGATCAGAGCGCAGAATGCCTCTGCGTGACGGGACAGATCCGGACCGGTAGGAGTCCAGGACGCGCGGAGCTCCACGTCGTCGTCGCGGCGGGGGCCGGCGATGTCGCCGAAACGCACCGACGAGGTCTGCGTGACGGTGCCGCCGAGCGCCACGTACTCGGCGTGGCGCGCCTCGAGGGCCTCCGTCAGCCACGACTATCCGACCACCGGCAGCATCTCGTCGCCGAGCTGCTCCGGATCGAGGCGGGCCTGCACGAAGCAGACCAGCCGGAAGGTGCCCTCCCAGGCGTCCTGGCCTGCGGGATCGTGCAGAAGGATCAACCT
>NZ_JAAXKY010000213.1 GCF_012911925.1 Pseudonocardia xinjiangensis
ATCCGGACCCGCGAGTCGCCCATCCTGACCCGCGAGTCGCCCGTTCCCTCGCGCTTCCCGGACGACGACGGGAGTGCCGGTACCGTGCCCGCGTGCCCCGACATGTCGCTTTCCTGCGCGGGATCAACGTCGGACGCCACAAGCGCATCGCCATGGCCGACCTGCGCGCGTTGCTGACCGGTCTGGGCTACACCGACGTCCGGACGCACCTCAACAGCGGGAACGCGGTCCTCACCGGCGACGACGCCACCCCCGCCGAGCACGCCGAGCAGATCGAGACGGCCATCGCCGCGGATCTCGGCCTCGACGTGCGGTGCGTCGTCCTCACCGCGGACGAGCTGCGCGCGATCGTTGACGGCCACCCGTTCCCGGACGTGGCGACCAACGGGTCCCGGATGATGGCCCACATCCTCGCGACGGCGCCCGACCCGGCCCTGCTCGCCGAGCACGACCCGGTCGGCCTCGACCCGGACAACGCGCGCCTCGGCGATCGCGTGATCTACCAGTGGTGCCCGGACGGGGTGCTCGCCGCGCCGCCGGTGGGTGGCTTCGCGGAGAAGCACCTCCGCGTCGCGGTGACCGCCCGCAACTGGAACACGATGACGAAGCTCGTCGAGCTGCTCTAGACCGGAACCTCTGCACGCGTCGTCGAGGGTCTAGGTCGGCACGGCGGGGACCGACAGCACGAGCTCCCGAAGCCCCGCCGCGTCGAGCAGGTCGGCCGGGCGGAGCGTGACGTCGTGGCGCACGAAGTGGAACGCCGCCCGGACCTGCTCCGGCGCGCATCCTGCCAGCGCCGCCCACGCCAGCCGGTAGGCCGCCAGCTGCACCGCGAGGGCCGGCATCCGGGACTCGTCGGGCAGCGCGCCGGTCTTCCAGTCCACCACAGTGAAACCACCGTCCGGGTCGGCGTAGACCGCGTCCATCCGGCCGCGCACCCCGATGCCCGCCACCACGGTCTCGAACGACACCTCGATCTCGACGGGACGCCGGTCGGCCCACTCCGAGGCGAGGAAGGCGTCCTGGAGCTCGGTGAGGGCGTCGTCGGGAGCGGCGCCCTCGTCGGCGGCACCGGGCAGCTCGTCGAGGTCGAGCAGCTGCGCCGCCCCGAACCGCTGTTCCAGCCAGGCGTGGAACGCGGTGCCGCGACGGGCGTGCGGGTTGGGCGGCAACGGGAGCGGGCGGCGCAGCCGGGCCGCCAGCGCTGCGGGATCGCCCGCGAGCTCGACGAGCTGGCTCACCGTCAGCTGCGGCGGCAGCGCCGCGGTGGGCCGGGCCCTGGCGGCCGCCCGCTCGGCGAGCAGCACGTCCACGTCGGCGGCCCAGCCCTCCGGATCGGCCCAGGCCTCCGGGTCGTCGCCCTTGTCGTCCTCCGGCGGCGGCTCGTCGAACGAGCCCATCAGCGCGAGCTGGGATCCCGGCTCGGCCGCGTCGGCCCGGACGGCGTGCACCTCGTCGAGCTCGCGCAGCGCCGAGCGCACGAGTGCCGCCCCGGCGTGCACCGCTTCCGAGCGCTCCGCCAAGGGGTCGGTGGGCCACAGTGCCGTTGGCTGCTCGAGGGTCGCGGGGTTGACCTCGTCGCCGGCCGGCTCCTCGGCCCACTGCTCCGCGCCGTGCACGCGGGCGATCTCCACGAGGAACTCCGACGGTTCCCGCGGGCGGTCCCCCGCCGCACCCCACCGGTGGCCGGAGGCGAGCAGAACGTGCTCGGAGCGGGTGAGCGCCACGTAGAACAACCGGCGCTCCTCGGTGAGCCGCCGCTCGTCGAGCGCGTCGGAGTGCTCCTTGAGAGCGCCCTCGAGCTCCTTGCGGTCGCCGCCGTCGGGAAGCTGCAGGACGGGCAGGTCCGCAGCGTCCCCCCGCAGCTCGACGGGGAGCTCGGCCGCGCTGGTCAGCCAGGTGCCGCCGATCTTGCGCCCGGGGAAGACCTGCCCGACGAGGTGCGGGACGGCGACGACCTCCCACTCCAGTCCCTTGGCGGCGTGCACGGTGAGCACCTGCACGCGGTCCGGCGCGACCTCGACCTCGCCGGGGGTCAGCCCGTCCTCGGCCTTCTCCGCCGTCTCCAGGAAGTCCAGCAACGCGGGCAGCGTGGCGACCTCGGCACCCGCGGCGAAGTCGGCCACGACGTCGGCGAACGCGTCGAGGTGGGCGCGGCCCACCGGGCCCGGTCGGGCCGCGCTCTCGGCGTCGAGCAGCAGCACCCGCTCGGCGTCGGCCACCAGGTCGGTCAGCGGGGCGGCGCCCCTGGCCCGGAGCCAGCCCAGCTCGCGGGCGAGCCGGGTGATCCGCTCGAAGCCCTCCGGCGAGTACCGCGCGGCAGGGCCGGGGTCGTCGAGGGCGTCGACGAGCCCGGCCTGCTCGGCCTGCTCGCCGGGCAGCGCGCCGAGGGCCAGCTCGGCGGGCGTCAACGGCCCCGGACGGGACGGCTGCGGGGGCACCACCTCCCTGGCCCGCTGCCACAGTGCCGCGAGGTCGGCGACCCCCAGCCGCCAGCGGGCCCCGGTAAGCAGCCGGACGGCCGCGGGCCCGGCGAGCGGGTCGGCGACCAGCCGCAGGGCGCTCACCAGGTCGCGGACCTCCGGGGTGTCCAGCAGGCCCCCGAGCCCGACGACCTCGACGGGCAGCCCGCGGGACCGCAGGGCGGCCGCGATCGCGTCCATGTCGGCGCGGCGCCGCACCAGCACCGCCGACGTCGGGGGCTCGGCTCCGGCCTCCTCCGCCGTGCGCCAGTGGGTGGCGATGCCGTCGGCCATCCAGTCGAGCTCGGCCGCGATGTCGGGCAGCAGCGCCACCCGCACGTCCCCGGTCCGCGTGCCCGGCCCGGCCCGCAGCTCCCCCACCCCGACCGCTCCCGGCGCGGCGCGCAGCGGCGCGGACACCGCGTTGGCGAGCGTGAGCACCTCCGGCGGGTTGCGGAAGCTCGTGAGCAGCCCGTACTCGTCGGCCGGTCCGTCCCCGGCGGGGAAGTCGGTGCGGAACCGGACGAGGTTGCCCGCGCTCGCGCCCCGCCAGCCGTAGATCGACTGGAACGGGTCGCCGACAGCGGTGACCGCCGGCCCGTCGGTGCGCAGCGGCTCCCCGGGAGGAGCGCCGAACAGGGCGCGCAGGAGCACCCGCTGGGCGTGCCCGGTGTCCTGGTACTCGTCGAGCAGCACCGCGCGGTAGAGCGCCCGCTCCGCCTCCCCCACCTCGGGGTGCTCCGCGGCGACGCGCGCGGCGATCGCGAGCTGGTCGGTGAAGTCGACGGCCCGCTCCGATCGCTTGCGCGCCGCGAACGCCTCCACCAGCGGCAGCAGCGCCGCCCGCTGGCGCTGGGCGCCCACCCACCGCTGGTAGGTCTGCGACGGCTCCGCCCGCTGCCGCTTGCCCGGCGGGGCCGAGGACAGCACGGACACGAGCTGCTCGGCGTGCCGGCGCACCGCTTCGAGGTCGACGAGGTGCTCGCCCAGCTCCCCGGCGAGTGAGAGGAGCCGCTCGGTGACCGTGGCCGGCATGAGGTCGATCTCGAGGTCGTCGGCCCAGCTCGTGACCACCCGGTGTGCGACCTGCCAGGACGCGGTCTGCCCGAGCAGGCGCGACGCCGGCTCGGCGGGCAGCCGCAGCGCATGCTCGGCAACCAGGCGTCCGGCGTAGGCGTGGTAGGTGGAGATGCTGGGTTCACCCGCGACCACGGCCGCGCGCCGCTCGCCGCTGGGGTCGAGCTCGTCGAGCAGCCGGGAGCCGGCGAGGCGGCGCAACCGCGAGCGCACGCGGGCGCCGAGCTGCTGGGCGGCCTTGCGGGTGAACGTGAGCCCCAGCACCTGCTCGGGCAGCACCTGACCGGTGGCGACGAGCCAGACGACCCGGGCCGCCATCGTCTCGGTCTTGCCCGCTCCCGCCCCGGCCACGACCAACGCCGGTCGGGCGGGCGCCGCGATCACCTCGGCCTGTTCGTCGGTGGGCGCCGGCAGCCCGAGCGCGATGGCCAGGGCGTGCGGGGTGAGCTCCACGCGAGAGTTCTACCGCAGCGCCACGACACCCGGCCGCGCCGCTACATCTTGGAGATCCGCACCCAGTCGACCTCGAGGTTGACCTCGTCAGGGGTGGTGTCGTCGCGCGGCGGGATCCAGTCCTTCTTCGGGCCCTGGTCGAGCTGGATCGTGAGGTGCATCGGCTTCGTCGGGATCACCGTCTTGTCCTTGTTCTCGTACTTCTTGACCCCGTCGACGTACCAGGTGATCCGGTCGGGCAGCCACTCGAGAGCGAACGTGTGCCACTTCGTGTAGTCCCCCGGCACCGACGTGCCGTTGACGTTGTCGGTGCCGTCCGGGCCCCAGTGCACCACGAAGTGTGCAAGGTCCCGGTTCTCGCCGGGCACCTCCATGATGTCGAGCTCGCCGTCCTCCGGCCACTTCTCGGAGTCGGGCCAGAGCAGGATCGCCGAGCCGAACCCGCGTCCCGCGTCGGTGCGGGCCCGGAACTCCCAGCGCCCGTAGAGCTGCCCGGTGGTCTGGCCCATACCGCCGGAGACGTCACCCTTGGCCGTGATCTTGAGCGTGCCGTCGGACTGGCTGATCGCCTCCGGCTTGCGGTAGCCGGTGCCGAAGCCGCCGACGCTGTCGTAGAGGTCCCAGCCCTTGGAGTCGAGAACCGGGCCGTTGAACTCGTCGCCCCCCGCGGGGTGCCACGTGGTCCCGCCGCCTCCCGAGCCGCTCGCGACGTGCGCTCCCGACGCGCCCCGGGAACCGCCGGAATGGGGGCCCGGCGTGGCTGACGGACCGCCGGACGTGGGGCTCGGCGTCGTGGTAGGGGCGGAGGCGGTGGGCGTCGGCGTGGGAACGGTGGACGTGGGTGGGAGCGCCTCGAACAGGTCGGGCGCGTTGTCGGGCGCGGCGCTGCTCGGCCCCGGGCCGCCCGCACAGGCGGCGAGCACCACGACGAGTCCGGCGCAGACAACGGATGACCGCATCCGCCTCGCGATCCGGGACATCCCACCTCCTGGCAAGCACACCGGGGAGGGGCCGCGGGAGCGCCGGTGTGCCGACGCACCGTACCCGCTGTGATCCTTCCGCTCGAACCTCCCACCCGGGCGCGCCCGGATCACCGGTTCGAACAGCAGGTCTCACACAGCGTGACCACAGTGGCCGGAGGCGCCCCCGTTCCGGCTCTACGGCTCGGTGACCTGCCGCCCGGCCTCGCTGAGCGGGCAGCTGACCCGCACGGGGCAGCGGTCGCAGTCGGGGCCCACCCGCGCGATGAACTGCGCCCCGGACGTCTCGTCCGCGCAGTGGCGCAGCACGTCCTCCCAGCGGGCCAGCTCGGTGTCGTCGAGCGGTGGCTGGACGGGTTCCTTGACCTGCCCGTTCGCCTTCTGGTCGGCGAGGTAGACGAGCCGCGCTCCGCCCGGGCGCGCTCCCGGCTCCAGCAGCTCACCGAACGCGCCGAGCGCAGCCGCGAGCTGGTAGACGGCCAGCTGCGGATGCTCGGCGGCCGCCCGACCGCTGACGGCCGTGCGGCCCGTCTTCACGTCGACGACCACCGGGCGCCCTTCCGGGTCGACCTCCAGCCGGTCGACGCGCCCCCGCAGCCGCAGCCGCGGGGCGCCCCGGGCGGACGCCTCGTCATCCGGCCCCTGACCGCCCACCAGATGCAGGCCCGGCTCGTCGCCCGCCAGGTCGAGCTGCACCGGCTGCTCCACGGCCACCAGCCGCAGCCCCTCCGCCCGGCTCGCCCGCACCCAGCCGTCGAACGCCGCCAGCATCCCCTGCACCCGGGACAGCTCCCGGCGACCGAACCAGGGCGCCCCCGCATCGAGGCGCGACCATGCCGAGCGCAGGGCCACCTCCAGCTCGGCGTCCTCCGCACCGGCCGCGCTCGCCTGCACCAGCGCGTGCACCAGCGAACCGGTGACGGCGGCCAGCGCCCCGACCTCGCCGCCGCCGTGGCGCTCCAGCACCCACCGCAGCGGGCACCGGACGATCTTCTCCACGTCCGACGGCGACACCGGCACGACCTCCCCCGGTGTGCGCAGCGGAGCGTCGCTCGACACGGGAGCCAGCCCGTACCAGTCGTCGGGACGGGCGCCGGGCACCCCGGCGGCGGCGAGCCGGGCCAGCTGCACCGCCGCGCGACGACGGCGCTCCGCGGCCGCCGGGTCGTCACCGGGGTCGGCGCACACGGCCCGGCGCAGCTCACCCACCAGCTCGGCCAGCACGAGCGAGCGGCCCGGGCGGTACACCGGGCGGTCGGCCTGGGTGGCCGGGACGGGGTCGAGCTCGTCGAGGAAGCGCGAGGGCTGCTCGTCCTCCCCTTGCACCGCGCTGACCAGCAACGTGTGCCGGGCCCTGGTGCACGCGACGTAGAACAGGCGGCGTTCCTCGGCGAGCAGGGGCGCGATCCGGGAGACGGTCTCTCCGGGCTCGGCCACGCCGCCCACGAGGTCGACGAGCCGCTCGTTGCCCAGGAGGCTGCCGCGCAGCCGCAGGTCGGGCCAGCTCCCCTCCTGCACACCGGGCACGGCCACGACGTCCCACTCGCGTCCGCGGGCGGCGTGGGCGGTGAGCAGCGAGACCGCGTCGCCCCGGGGCGCCCGCGGGGCGAGCGAGTCGGTGGGGAGCTGCTGGTCGGCGAGGTACTCGAGGAAGCTCGCCACGCCCGCGCCCGGCAGCCGGTCGGTGTGGCGGGCGGCGACGTCGAAGAGGGCGAGCACGGCGTCGAGGTCGCGGTCGGCCGCGGCACCGACCGGGCCGCCGCGGGCGCTGGCCTCGCTCCACCGCGGCCCGAGCCCGCAGGCCTGCCAGACGCGCCACAACACCTCCTCGGCGCTCTCCCCGTCGCGTGCGGCGTGCCCGGAGATGGCCAGCAGCGTGCCGACGCGGCGCAGCGGCGCCGTGTCCTGCGGTGGGAGCGCGACGAGTGGGTCGGGACGCCCCTCCGCCGCCGACCGCAGCGCCGCGACGAGCAACGGATCGCTCCCCGAACGCTCGATGTCGACCCGGCGCACGGAGTGCTCGCCCTCGTCCGGCGGCTCCGGCTCCGGTGGCGCGTCCACCGGGCGGGTGCCGGCGTCGAGCCGCAGCAGGCCCCGCCGCAGCCTCCGCATCCGCATCGGGTCCGCCGAGCCCAGGGGCGAGGTGAGCAGGGCGGTGGCCGCGTCGGCGTCCAGCTCCTGGGGGCGGGTGGCACAGCGCAGCACCATCAGCAGCGGGAGGACCGCGGGCTGGCGCGCGAGCGGCAGCTCGTCGGGGGGCGCGGCGACCGGCACCCCCGCGGCCAGCAGCGCCCGGCGCAGCGTGGGCAGCGACAGTCGGGTGGACCGGGACAGCACCGCCATGCGCGACCACGGCACGCCGTCGGACAGGTGGGCGCGGCGGAGCTGGTCGGCCACCCAGCCCGCCTCCTGCGACGCCGAGCCGAACACCCGGACCGCCACCGTGCCCTCCGGGCCGTCCGGCTCGCCCGGTGGTGCCACCCGCTCCCGTCCCGAGCCGGATCCGGACAGCCGCGCCACCAGCCGCGCACCGGCCGCCCGCACAGCGGGTGCGCTGCGATGGTCGACGGTGAGCAGGACCGTCTCGGCCCGGACGGCGCGCAGGCCGCCCGGATCGGCACCGCGGAACGTCAGCACGGCCTGGTCGCGGTCGCCCGCGAGCAGCACGCTGGTGGCGGTGGAACCCAGTGCGCGCACCAGCTCCATCTGCTGGGGGTCGAGATCCTGCGCGTCGTCGACGACCAGATGCCGGACCCGCTCCCGCTCCGCGGCGAGCAGGTCGGGGTCGGACGCCAGCGCGTCGAGCGCAGCCGACACCAGCTCCGCCGCGTCCAGTGCCGGGGCGGTGGCCTGCGGCGCGCCGCGGCCCGCAGCACCCCTGAGCAGGATGACGTGCTCGTAGGTGCGGAAGAACCGCCCCGCCGCGGCCCACTCGGGCATGCCGTGGCGGATGCCCAGCTCGGTGAGCTCCTCGGGTCCGAGGCCGCGCTCGGCCGCCCGCAGCAGCAGCTCGCGGAGCTCGGCGGCGAACCCCGGCAGCCCGAGCGCCGGGCGCAGCCGCTCCGGCCAGCCCGAGTCGGGCGCTCCCCCGCGCTCGGGGCCGTCGAGCTCGCCGGCCAGCAGGTCACGCACCACCGCGTCCTGCTCCGCGCTCGCCAGCAACCGGGGCGGCGGATCACCGTTGCGCGCCGCGTGCAGCCGCAGCACCCCGAACGCGTAGGAGTGCACGGTGCGCACCAGCGGCTCCCGGGACGTGCGTTCCGCCACAGCGTCGTCCTGGTAGACCAGGTCCCCGATCCGCTCACGCAGCTCCCCCGCCGCGCGGCGGCTGCCGACCAGCAGCAGCGTGCGCTCGGGATCCGCCCCGGCCCGGATCCGAGCGGCGATGCTCTCCAGGAGCAGCGTGGTCTTGCCCGTGCCCGGCCCGCCGACCACCCGCAACGGCCCTGCCTCGTGGGCGAGCACGCGCCGCGCGGCGTCGTCCCAGACCAGCTCGCCCGGCACCGCCCGCGGCCTGCGGACGAGACCCGGCGCGAGCGCGGCGGGCCCGGCGGGGCGATCGTGACGGGACACGCGGCGATGCAACCACGAGGCCCCGACACCGCTCGCGGGCGGCCCGGCGAGTTGCAGCAAAGCCACGTTGCGGCAACCACGTTGCATCAAAGTGGCTTTGCTGCAATCCCGGCTGTGCTCCCGGGGGCACGCAGCGGCGGGTGGCAGGATCGGGGGGATGACTGCTGCGCCGCTCCACGTCCGCACCTTCGGGCCGTCCGACGGGGTGCCCGTGCTCGCCCTGCACGGGATCACCGGCCACTCCGCGCGCTGGCGGGTGCTGGCCGAGGCGCTGCCGGAGTTCCGGTTCATCGCGGTCGACCTGCGCGGTCACGGGCGCTCACCGTGGACCCCGCCGTGGAACATCGAGCAGCACGTGTCCGACGCGCTGGGCGTGCTCGACGCGTTCGACCTCCAGCGGGTCCGGATCGCCGGGCACTCCTACGGCGGCGCGATCTCCGTGCACCTGAGCCGCACCGCGCCGGATCGGGTCGAGCGGCTGGTGCTGCTCGACCCGGCGATCGGCCTCGACCCGCAGGACATGCTGGAGACGGCCGAGTCGAGCCGCGCCGACGAGTCCTTCCCCGACATCGCCATGGCCCGGGCCGACCGCGCGCAGCGCTGGGAGGGCATCGCGGACGAGCTCGTGGACGCCGAGATCGCCGAGCACCTCGTCCGGGACGGCGACCGCTACCGCTACCGCTACTGCGGCTCCACCGCCGTCGTGGCGTGGGCCGAGATGGCGCGCCCGGCCCTGACCCCGCCCGCCGGCACGCCCACGCTGCTGCTGCCGGCCACGAAGGCCGACTTCGTCAGCCCCGCCTGGGTGGACGCCTGCCGCGCCGAACTGGGCGACGCGCTCACCGTCACCGAGGTCGACGCGGGCCACATGGTCTACCTGGAGCGCACCGCGGAGGTCGCGCAGGCGATGCGCGAGTTCCTGACACCCTGAGCGCATGGACGACGAGACGGTCGAGCGGGTCCGGGCCGTCGTGGTGGCGATCCCGCCGGGCGAGACGGCGAGCTACGGCGAGGTGGCCGCCCGCGCCGGGCTGCGCTCACCACGGCTCGTGGGCCGGATCCTCGCGATGGACGGCCACGACATCCCCTGGCACCGGGTCCTGCGGGCGGACGGGAGCTGCGCCCCGCACATCGCGGTGGAGCAGAGCGCGCGCCCGAGAGCGGAAGGCGTCCTCCTGGTGGACGGCCGCCTCCCCCGCC
>NZ_JAAXKY010000214.1 GCF_012911925.1 Pseudonocardia xinjiangensis
AACCAGACCTGGACGCCACCGCCGCCGGGGGCGGTCCGGGCGGCGGTGGCGTCCAGGTCTGGTTGCCCCGGTGCCGCATGGCCACCGTCAACGCCTCGGGGTGGCCCACGGCGCGGGCGCGCGCCTGGCGCAGGCCGGCCAGCGCCTCGTCGTGCCGGAACACCCCGGAGGGTCCGACCGCACCACGCTCCATCCGCGCCCGGAGGAACGCGAGCTCGGTGACGGCGTCCTGGTACTCCGAGACGGCCTTCGCCACCTGCCGGCCCGAGCCCCGCCGCACCGCGGCCCGCCAGCCGCGCCTGCCGGCCAGGCTGGACAGCAGCGGGACCTCGCTCGGGGCGATCCAGCCGGCCCGGGCGAAGCCGGGCAGCTGGTCGATCACGGTGCGCTGCTCGCGCCTGCGCTGCCACACCACCACGGCCGCAACGGCCAGGAACATCGGCACCATGATGAACCCGTAGACCGTGAAGAACACGGCACCGCCGTACAGCGAAGCCGACGCGTTCCAGAGCGCGTGGAGCGTCACCGCCAGTAGATAGCCGACGGGCACGGTGACCAGTGCGACGCCCAGGCTGCGGCTGCGGGCGGCGATTCCGGCGCCGATCCCGGTCATCACCGTGAACAGCGGGTGGGCGAACGGCGAGAGCACACCGCGCAGCAGGAGCACGGCCACCACCCCGCTCCCCTGCCCGACCATGTCGCCCTCGGAGAAGGCCCGGCCGATGTAGAGGATGTTCTCGGTGAACGCGAACCCCGCCCCCACCAGCCCGGCGTAGACGATCCCGTCGACGATCCCGTCGAACTCCCGCCTGCGCAGAGCCAGCAGGCCGACGACGAAGATGCCCTTCACCGCCTCCTCCACCACCGGGGCGATCGCGACCGTCCCGAGGACGTCACCGCTTCCGCGGCCGACGACCTCGTCGGCCACCAGCACCGCGCTCGAGTTGATCAGCAGCGCCGTGAGGGCGGCGAAGCAGGCGCCCCACAGGAACGCGGTCAGCAGCAGCCGCGGCGGCTCCGGCTCCCAGCGGTCGACCCACAGGAACGTCGCGACGACGGGGCCGACCGGCAGCAGCGCGCACAGCGCACCGACCAGGACTCCGCCCGGCCCGACCGTGCTGCCGAACACCCCGAGGACGATCAGCCCGCAGATCGCGAGCGCCACGAGTCCGAGGACCGGGCCGAGCACGCCGCGGCGCTGCCGTCCGATTGTGGGCATCGGAACGGCCCGGGTCGCCTGCGCCATGGGCCGAGAGCCTACGGGCGCCCACTACGGGGCGTGCACGTCACTCACCCGGCTTCTCGCGCGGCTCGTCATCCGGGGTACGGCAGCACCATTCCAACCACAGAGCGCCACCGACGAGGACGAGAGCGCACGCCAGGCCGACGCCGGCCGCCAGTGAGTCGTCGGCCGCGGCCGTGACGTCGGCGGCCCGGGGCAGCACGTGGGCGAGCAGCCCGGCCCACACGCCCGCCATGACCGCGCCGGCCAGCGACGACGCCTTGGCGACGAGCACCGCCCTCGCCGCCACCAGCGGTTGCACCGGCTGCGTTCCCGGCCGGTGCCGGATGCGGGCGCGCAGCGCGCTCCCGGCCAGCGCCTCGGCCACCCCCAGCACGCCCAGCGTCGCCCCGGCCGGGAGCGGGAGCGCCGGCAGCGAGTTGTAGGTGAGCCGCACGATCAGGTTCACGATCAGTCCCGTCACGAGCGCGACGGCGAGCAGATGGCGCGGGCGCGTCAGCGTCATGGCACGAGCACCAGGTCGTCCCGTCGCCGCATCCCGGACTCGGCGTCGGGCCCCAGCGCCGCCAGCAGCGCGGCGACCGGGCCGTGTCCGGGTAGCTGCGCGTCCGCGTCCACGTCGAGCCAGGGCCGCAGCACGGTGGCGCGCTCGGGCGTGCCGGGGTGCGGCAGCAGGAGGTCCGGATGCGTGCTCCGCACCGGGCCGTCCGGGCCGTCCACCGTGACGACGTCGACGTCCAGCGTCCGGGGACCCCAGCGGACCTCGCGGACCCGGCCGGACGCCTCCTCCAGGCCCTGTCCGCGGCGCAGCCACCCCCAGGCGTCGGTCCGGGGGTCGTCGACGACGACCACGGCGTTGAGGAAGTCGTCCTGCTCCACGCCGCCCCAGGGGGCCGTCTCGTACACCGGTGACGCCGTGACCAGCACGCCGGCGAACCCCTCGACGGCCGCCCGCAGGTGGGCGAACCGGTCACCCAGGTTCGATCCCAACGACAGCACGGCGCGGGTCACGCCGGGATGATCCGGGGCTGCGGGTCGCGGCGCGAGCGGCGGACCACCACGGACACGTCGGCGAACTCCAGCGGGATCGGAGCCTGCGGCTTGTGCAGCACGACCTCGACGGACTGCACGCGGCCGTCGGTCATGACGTCGTCGGCGACGCGTCCCGCCACGGCCTCGATGAGGTTGTACGGCTCACCACCGACGATCGCGGCGACCCGCTGGGCGAGCACCCCGTAGTGCAGGGTGTCGGTGAGGTCGTCCGACGCCGCGGCCGCGGCCAGGTCCATCCAGACCGTGACGTCCACGACGAAGTCCTGCCCGTCGCGGCGCTCGTGGTCGAACACCCCGTGGTGCCCGCGGACCTTCAGCCCTCGCAGCTCGATCCGGTCGGTCATCGCCCGTCCTGGGAGGCGGTGCTGGCCCGGGACGTACCCAGCTGCCATGCCGCGGCCACCGCGACCGCGTCCAGCGTGCTGTGCACGTCGTGCACGCGCACGCCCCACGCACCGTTGTAGGCCGCCAGAGCACTCACCGCCGCCGTGGCACCGTCGCGGTAGTCGAACGGCCGCGGCGTGCCGTCGGCGTCGGCCAGCAACTGACCGAGGAAGCGCTTGCGGGAGGCGCCCACGAGCACCGGGAAGCCGAGCGCGGTCAGCACGTCGAGCCTGCGCAGCAGCGCCCAGTTGTGTGCCGCGGTCTTCGCGAAGCCCAGACCGGGGTCGAGCACCAGGCTCGACGGCTCGACGCCCGCCAGTACTGCTGCGTCCACCCTGGCCACGAGCTCGTCACGCACCTCGCCGACTACGTCCTCGTAGGTGGCGAGCGAGTTCATCCGGTCGCTGTGCCCCCGCCAGTGCATCAGGATCCACGGCACGCGCGCCTGAGCGACGGTGACGGCCATCGCGCGGTCGGCGAGGCCACCGGAGACGTCGTTGACGACGGAGGCACCCGCCTCGACGGCCGCCTCGGCCACCGCCGCCCTCGTGGTGTCGATGCTGACCCGCACACCCTCCGCCACCAGGTCCCGGATCACCGGGAGCACCCGGGCCTTCTCCACGTCGGCCTCGACACGGCCGGCGCCGGGGCGGGTGGACTCACCGCCCACGTCGACGAGGTCGGCCCCGGCCTCGTGCATCGCGACGCCGTGCGCCACCGCGTGCTGACGGTCCAGGTAGCGGCCCCCGTCCGAGAACGAGTCGGGCGTGACGTTGAGGACGCCCATCACCACGCACCGCCCGGGCCGGGGCAGTCCGGGTAGCTCCGGGCGGGTGCCCACCCGCCTCACCCGCTCCGGATCAGCGAGAGCGCCTCGGCCCGCGACGTCGGCGAGGACTGGAACATCCCGCGTACCGCTGACGTGACGGTGCGCGACCCCGGCTTGCGGATGCCCCGCATGCCCATGCAGAGGTGCTCGGCCTCGATCACGACGATCACACCGCGCGGGACGAGCTTGCGCACCATCGCGTCGGCGACCTGCCCGGTGAGCCGCTCCTGCACCTGCGGGCGCCGCGCGTAGAGATCGACCAGACGTGCCAGCTTGGACAGCCCGGTGACGCGCCCATCCACGTTCGGAATGTAACCGACGTGCGCCATGCCGTGGAAGGGAACCAGGTGGTGTTCGCACGTGCTGAACACCGGGATGTCCTTGACGAGGATGAGCTCCTGATGGTGCTCGTCGAACGTCTTCTCCAGCACGGTGTCCGGATCGACGTACAGGCCGGCGAAGATCTCCTCGTAGGCCCGGGCGACCCGGGCCGGGGTGTCGCGCAGACCGTCGCGCTCGGGGTCCTCCCCGATCGCGATCAGCAACTCGCGCACGGCGGCCTCGGCGCGTTCCCGATCCATCCTGGGCTTACCGTCCGCGGCGCCCCGCTCGAACGCGTCGGCCGCGGAGGCTCCCGTGTCGCCCAGTGCTCCCGAGCTCAGCGCGACCCGTCCTCGTCCGGACCCTTACCGTTCTCCTGCGGCGGTGCGGGCGGCGGAACGGGCCCGTCGGCGTGACCGTTGCCCGCGGCGGGCGGGGCGGTCGGCGGCCACGGCGGCTGCTGCCACTGCCCGGCCGGCGGCCAGGGCTGGCCGTGCGGCGTGGTGGCGGGACGCCAGTCGGCCGGCGCACCGTAGTTGGGCTGTACCGAGTTGGGCTGGCCGGGGCCGGGCTGCTGCGCGGGCCCGGGCTGCTGCATCGGAGGGGGACCCCAGTTCTGCTGGGGAGCCGTCGGCGGCCCGTACCCGCCGGGGGCAGTGGCCGGGAACGGAGGCTGACCGGGACCGCCGGGATACCCACCGTGCGGACCGGGACCGGGCGTGGGCACCGGACCCCCGTTGGGCCCGGGGGTGGGCACCGCGTAACCGCCGCCCGGGTAGGACCCGACGGGGGCGGGCTCGCGCTGCGGCTCGGTGTTGGGCGGCCACGGCTCGCCGCGCTCCCTGGCCCGCTCGGCCGGAGTCTGGATCGGCGGCTTGTCCGACGGGGTGCGCCCGCCGAAGTCGTTGAACGCGGTGATCCGCGGCCGCTTCTCCACCCGGTCGAAGATGCGCTCGAGGTCCCGGCGGGTGAGCGTCTCCTTCTCCAGGAGCTCGAACACCAGGTCGTCGAGCACGTCGCGGTAGGTGTTGAGGATCTCCCAGGCCTCCGTGTGCGCGGCCTCGATCAGCGCGCGCACCTCCTCGTCGATCTCGTGGGCGACCTCGAGGGAGTAGTCGGCCTGGTTGCCCATCGACCGGCCGAGGAACGGGTCGCCCTGGTCGCGGCCGTAGCGGACGGCACCCAGCCGAGCGCTCATGCCGTACTCGGTGACCATCGCCTTGGCGATCTTCGTGGCCTGGTCGATGTCGGAGGAGGCGCCGGTGGTGGGCTCGTGGAAGACGAGCTCCTCCGCCGACCGGCCGCCCATCGCGAACACCAGCCGCCCGATCATCTCCGAACGGGTCATCAGGCCCTTGTCGTCCTCGGGAACGACGAGCGCGTGGCCACCGGTGCGCCCGCGGGGCAGGATCGTGAGCTTGTAGACCGGCTCGAGGTCCGGCATCGCCCAGGCCGCGAGCGCGTGGCCGCCCTCGTGGTAGGCGGTGATCTTCTTCTCCTGCTCGGAGATGATCTTGCCCTTGCGCCGCGGACCGCCGACGACGCGGTCGACGGACTCCTCCAGCGCCGCGCCGTTGATCAGCGTGCCGTTCTCCCGCGCCGTGAGCAGCGCAGCCTCGTTGACGACGTTGGCGAGGTCGGCGCCGGACATGCCGACCGTGCGCTTGGCCAGGCCCTCGAAGTCGACGTCGTTCGCGAACGGCTTGCCCTTGGAGTGGACGGCCAGGATCGCGCGCCGGCCCGCGAGGTCGGGAGCGCCGACCGGGATCTGGCGGTCGAAGCGGCCGGGGCGCAGCAGCGCGGGGTCGAGGATGTCGGGCCGGTTGGTGGCCGCGATCAGGATGATGCCGCCGCGGGCGTCGAACCCGTCCATCTCGACGAGGAGCTGGTTGAGCGTCTGCTCGCGCTCGTCGTGGCCACCGCCGAGGCCCGCGCCGCGCTGGCGGCCGACCGCGTCGATCTCGTCGACGAAGATGATGCAGGGCGAGTTCTGCTTGGCCTGCTCGAACAGGTCGCGCACCCGGGACGCACCGACACCGACGAACATCTCGACGAAGTCGGAGCCGGAGATCGTGTAGAACGGCACGCCCGCCTCGCCCGCCACGGCGCGCGCGAGCAGCGTCTTGCCGGTGCCGGGAGGGCCGTACAGCAGCACGCCCTTCGGGATCTTCGCGCCGAGCGCCTGGTAACGGCCGGGGTTCTGCAGGAAGTCCTTGATCTCGTGGAGCTCCTCGACCGCCTCGTCGGCGCCCGCGACATCACCGAAGGTGGTCTTCGGCATGTCCTTGTTGAGCTGCTTGGCCTTCGACTTGCCGAAGGACATCACGCGGTTCCCGCCGCCCTGCGCGTTGTTCATCATCCAGAACAGGATGAGCAGCACGAGGCCGAGCGGGATCAGGTAGATGAGGATCGTGGTCAGGAACGACTCCTGGCGCACGACCGTGTTGAACGACGGCTTGTTGCCCGCCGTCTCCAACGCCTGCACGATGGGGCCACTGGTCTGCGCCGGGTACTGGGTGATGACCTGGGTGGCGCCGTTGACCGGCTGGTTCAGGGTGAGGCGCAGCTGCTGCTCGTTGTCCTCGATCAGCGCGTCCTTGACGTTGCCGCTGCTGATCTGGGCGAGCGCGACCGACGTGGGCACCTGGGTGTAGCCGCGAGTGTCGTCGAAGAGCACGCTGAAGGTGAAGTAGACCAGGATCGCGGCGAGGATCCAGATCAGCGGGTTGCGGAGCAGGCGCTTGCGGTCCATGCAGCTTCGGCCGTGCGGCCTTCACCCTCCCTGGCGAGATTCTCCGACGGAGACCCGGCGCAGCACACTGACCGGCCCTGAGTCCGCCAGGATAGCGGTCTTGAAGCCGGGCCGCGTCGTCGACGTCGACCGACGCACCCCTCATGGGTACGTGCTGGTACAACGGCCGGAAGGGGACCGGTGTTCCCACCTCGTCTTTCCCGGCAAAGCCGGGGTATCCCGCACAGACCGCTGTCGTTGAGTTGACGGCGGTAGTGATCGACATCGGCCGGCGGCCGGTGATGGGGGAGTGCACATGAGGTTCCGGTTCCGTGGTGTCGCGCTGGGCATCGCCGTCGGCGTGGTTGCGCTCGGCGCGTTCGCCGCCCCGGCAGCGACGGCAGCACCGGCACGACCATCGGTACCTGCGGAAACCACCACGAACCAAGCCGAATGGGCACCGGCCGACACGGCCGCGATCCACCCCGGCGTGGTCACCGAGACCACCGGCGGCGGGGCCTGCACCAGCAACTTCGTCTTCACCTCCGGCGACCGGACGTTCCTCGGCCAGGCCGCCCACTGCGCCGGCACCGGCGAGGCCACCGAGACCAACGGGTGCGACTCCGGCACCGGACCCGTCGGCACCCTCGTCACCATCAAGGCGGCCGACGGCACCGACCGCACCGGCACACTCGCCTACAGCTCCTGGGTCACCATGCAGGGCAACGGCGAGTCCGACCCCGACACCTGCGCCTACAACGACTTCGCGCTGGTCGAGATCGCGCCGGAGGACGTCGCCGACGTCAACCCGAGCATCCCGTTCTTCGGCGGCCCCGTCGGCATCGACACCGACGGCCTGGTCGCGGGCGAGCCCGTCTACAGCTACGGGAACTCGCCGCTGCGTGCGGGCGTCAAGGCGCTCAGCCCGAAGGCAGGCGCCAGCGCGGCCGAGGCGGGCGGCGGCCGCAGCCACGAGGTCTACACGATCACCCCCGGCGTCCCCGGTGACTCGGGCAGCGCGTTCGTCGACGGGAAGGGCGACGCCATCGGCCTGCTCTCCACGCTCAACCTCGCCCCGCTGCCCGTGAGCAACGGTGTGAGCGACCTCGCCCACGACCTGCAGTACGCCAACGCCAACGGCGGCCTCGGCGACATCCAGCTCGTGCCGGGCACGCAGCCGTTCACCCCGGCGCCCCCCGGCGTTTCGGCCACCACGCTCGCCGGGCCGGCCGGACCGCCCGTGGGCTGAGCGGCCACCGTCCGACACGAACGGCGCCTTCCCTGCCCGGCAGGGAAGGCGCCGTTCGCGCGTTCAGGCGTAGACGGCCGGGTCCAGCGTCCCGATGAACGGCAGGTCGCGGTAGCGCTCGGCGTAGTCGAGGCCGTAACCGACCACGAACTCGTTGGGGATGTCGAAGCCCACGTACTTCACGGGGACGTCGACCTTCACCGCGTCCGGCTTGCGCAGCAGCGTGACCACCTGGAGCGACGCGGGCTGGCGCGACTCCAGGTTCTTCAGCAGCCAGGACAGGGTCAGCCCCGAGTCGATGATGTCCTCGACGATCAGCACGTGGCGGCCTGCGATGTCGCGGTCGAGGTCCTTGAGGATGCGGACCACCCCGGACGACGACGTGGCGGAGCCGTAGGAGCTGACCGCCATGAACTCGAGCTGCACCGGCAGCGGCAACGCCCTCGCGAGGTCGGTCATGAACATCACCGCGCCCTTGAGGACCCCGACGAGCAGGAGGTCCGACTCGGCCTGCTCGGACGCGTAGTCCGCACCGATCTGTGCGGCCAGCTCAGCGATCTTGTCACGGATCGCCTGCTCGGTGACCAGCGTCGAGGCGATGTCGCCGTCGTACACGCGGACGTCCTCCTGCGGTATCGGGGAAGATCAGCCCGATGGCCAGCGGACCGGGCGCAGGAGCAGCCTGCCACGCTCCCGCACCAGCTCCAACCCACCGGGAAGGGCCACTCCCGCACGATCCGGACCATGAGCTGCAAGAACGTCAGCGGCGCGCAGATGCACCTCAGTGAGTGTGGTCACGGCCGAGGCCGCCAACCAGGCCCTCAGCACCCTCCGGCGCACCGCAGGCGGCGTGGCCACGAGCGGTTCGAGGCGCAGCGCGTCGCCGTCACGGGCCTCCGCGACCAGGGCTGTGGCCAGCGCGTCCAGTGCGTCGTCGTCCTCCCGCAGCTGCGCGGCGGTACGCGCCAGCGCCGCCGCCACTCCCCCGGCGAGCACGTCCTCCAGCAGCGGCATCACCTCGTGCCGCAACCGCACGCGGGTGAACCTCGGGTCGACGTTGTGCGGGTCGTCCCACACCGGGAGGTCCAGGGCAGCGCATGCCGCCACGGTGACCGCGCGCCGCACCCCCAGCAGCGGGCGTGACCAGGGCGGATCCCAGGCACGCATGCCCGCGATCGACCGCGCTCCCGAACCCCGTCCGAGCCCGAGCAGCACCGTCTCGGCCTGGTCGTCGAGCGTGTGGCCGAGCAGCACCGGCGCAGCCGGGTGGGGGCGCGCGGCGCGCAGGGCGGCGTAGCGGGCCCGCCGGGCCGCGGCCTCCGTGCCGCCGGGGCCGCCGACCTCCACGCGGTGGACCGACGCCACGGCGCCCATGCCCGTGAGCAGCTCGGCAGTGGCGGCGGCCTGCCGGGCCGAGCCCTCCTGCAGACCGTGGTCGACCACGGCGGCATGCACCTCGCCCGCACCCCGGACGGTCAGGGCCGCGGCGGCGAGGGCGAGCGAGTCGGCCCCACCGGAGCAGGCCACGAGCAGCGGGGCGTCCCGGTACGGGGAGGGCAGCGCCGCGAGGGCGGTGCGGACGGCACGCCGGACCTCGGCGACCGCGGCGTCGACGCGTCGCTGCGCCTGGTCGGCCACCGGTCCCTCCCCGCCTAGCCACGACCGCCCCGCGAACCCGCGGGACCTGGGATGCGAGTGTGCCGGACGGGCTCCGGGACCCAGGCGGCGCGCAGGCACGCACCCGGGCGACTCGCGCACGCAGATCGGGCGACTCGCGGGCGGAATCCGGGCGACTCGCGGGGAGGGTT
>NZ_JAAXKY010000215.1 GCF_012911925.1 Pseudonocardia xinjiangensis
GCACCCCCACCGCGAGCAGGACGGCCGGCAGGACGAAGCCCGCCACCGGCTCGGCGTGGTAGACGGGCGTGATCGCCACCGGGCTCAGTGCGGCACCGCTGAACCGCACCGCCTGCACCACGGACATGGCGCCCCCCGGGTTCTGGGCGACGGATCCGAGCACCATCGCGTTGACGCCGACGAGGACGAGCTGGGTGGCCACCCCGCCGAGCGCCCAGATGACGCCGACCAGCCACACCACCGGCGCCAGACCGACCCCGAGGACGACGAGCACGCCGATGGCGGCTCCGAGCAGGACGCTGCGCCGGGCGCCGATCCGGTCGACGCCGCCGCCGACGAGCCGGGCGGTGAGCAGCCCGACCACCCCGAGCCCGGTGAGCAGCAGCCCCCTCGTCCCGGAGCCGACGCCGAACTCCTCCTCCAGCCGGAGTGCGACGAGGAAGTTCAGCCCGGCGAGGCAGCCCCATCCGACCGCCGCCACGAGGCCGGCGCGCAGGACCACGGGCTGCCAGGCGGTGCGCAGGGAGGGGCGCTGGGCCGCGGGCGCGGCGGCTCCCTCTGCGGGGATGCCGGTGGCGGCCAGCACCGCGGCCACCGCCGCGACGCCTGCGAACGCGAACCGCCAGTCGACCTCGGCAGCGAGCCCGCCGACCAGTGGCGCCGTGGTCTGGCCCGCCGCCTGCATGGAACCGAACCAGCCGAGCACGCGGCCGAGCCGCTGCGGGGGCGCCGCGGCGGCCACCGCGGCCAGCAGCAGGGGAGTGGTGAACGCGTTGGCGGCTCCCTGCAGCGCACGGGCCGCGAGGAACAGCGGCAGCGTCGTGGCGAGCAGGCAGGCCACCGAGGCGAGCAGGTACACCAGGTAAGCGACGACGACGGTGCGGCGCCGGCCCCAGCGCTCACCGAACGTGCCCGACACGAGCATCACGGCGGCGAAGGGCGCCGTGTAGGCGGTGATCGACAACGACGCGGTGGCGGGCGAGACGTCGAACGACGCGCCCAGCTCCGGCAACATGGCGACGGTGATGCCACCACCGAAAGGGCCCAGGAGCGCTCCCGCGTAGAGCCCGGCCCTGGCCAGGGCCTCGCGAGGGGGCGCGCCCGGGGAGCGCGCCTTCGTCAGTTGCCCGAGCCCCCGGTGCCGCGCCGGCGCAGGTAGCGCTCGAAGTCGGCGGCGATGGCGTCACCGTCGGCCTCGGGGAGCACGTCGGCGTCGGCCTCGGCCTGCTCCTCGAGCTGGCGGACGTACTCGCGCACCTCGTCGTCGGCCTCGGCCATCTCCGACACCGTGCGCTCCCACTCCTCGGCCTGCTCCGGGAGGCCGCCCAGCGGCACCTCGACGTCGAGCAGCTCCTCGACGCGGTGCAGCAGCGCGACGGCGGCCTTGGGCACGCGGGCCTGCGACACGTAGTGCGGGACGGCGGCCCAGAACGACACCGCGGGGATGCCCGCCTCGACGCACGCGTTCTGGAACACGCCCACGATCCCGGTGGGTCCCTGGTAGCTCGACGGTTCCACCTGGAGCTCGCCGGCGGAGGACACGTCGTAGGAGATCCCGCTGACGGGGGTGGGCCGCGTGTGCGGCGTGTCGGTGAGCAGGGCGCCGAGGGTGATGACCTTCGTCACACCGAGCTTCTCCACGTAGCCGAGGAGCTCGGCGCAGAAGGCCCGCCAGCGCAGGTTGGGCTCGATCCCGTTGACGAGGACGACGTGCCGCTCGGTGCCCGGGAGGGTGGCCACCGAGAGCCGGGTGGTCTGCCACTCGATCTTGCGGGTGACACCCCCGGCGTGCCGCACGTGCGGCCTCGTGACCTGGAAGTCGTAGTACTCCTCTGGATCGATCGAGAGCAGGGGCTCGGCGTCCCAGCTCAGCTCAAGGTGCTCCAGTGCGGTGCTGGCGGCCTCCCCGGCATCGTTCCAACCCTCGAACGCGGCGATCATCACCGGGTCGACGAGGCGGGGCAGTTCGTTCTCCGCTCCGGTTTCCGGCTCGCGATCGGTCATCTGCCCAGCCTACGGCGGCAGGCCGCAGCGCGATGGCCGCCTCCCCCGGGCCGCTACCGTGTCAGTGTGCAGCCCGACACCCGCACCCAGCCACCACCTGCCTTCGACACCACATTGATGGACACGCTGTCGGAGCGGGTGGTGATCGCCGACGGTGCGATGGGCACCATGCTGCAGGCCGCCGACCTCACGCTCGACGACTTCGACGGCCTCGAGGGCTGCAACGAGGTGCTCAACGACACCCGGCCCGACGTCGTCCGGAGCATCCACCGCGCGTACTTCGAAGCGGGCGCCGACGCCGTCGAGACCAACACGTTCGGGGCCAACCTCCCCAACCTCGCCGACTACGACATCCCCCACCGGATCCGCGAGCTCGCGGAGAAGGGCGCCCGCCTCGCCCGCGAAGTCGCCGACGAGATGAGCACCCCCGACCGTCCCCGGTACGTCCTGGGCTCGGTGGGGCCGGGCACGAAGCTGCCCACGCTGGGCCACGCGGCGTTCGCCGCCCTGCGCGACGCCTACGCCGAATGTGGCCGCGGCCTGGTCGCCGGCGGCGCCGACGCGATCGTCATCGAGACCTGCCAGGACCTGCTGCAGGTCAAGGCGGCCGTGCTCGGTGCGCAGCAGGCGATGGCCGACGAGGGGCGCCGCATCCCCATCGTCACGCAGGTGGCCATGGAGACCACGGGCACGATGCTGCTCGGTTCCGAGATCGGCGCCGCGCTCACCGCGCTGGAGCCGCTGGGGATCGACCTCATCGGCCTGAACTGCTCCACCGGCCCCGCCGAGATGAGCGAGCACCTGCGCACGCTGTCCAAGCACGCGCGCATCCCGCTCTCGGTGATGCCGAACGCCGGGCTGCCCGTGCTCGGCCCCAACGGCGCGGAGTACCCGCTCGACCCCGACGGGCTCGCCGAGGCGCTCTCCACGTTCGTCCGCGACTACGGCCTGCGGCTGGTCGGGGGCTGCTGCGGCAGCACGCCCGAGCACGTGCGGGCCGTGTCCGACGCGGTCCGCCATCTGACGCCGGCGGCGCGCACCCCGCGTCCGGAGCCGGGGGTCAGCTCGCTGTACGCCTCCGTGCCCTTCCGCCAGGACACGTCGGTGCTCATGATCGGCGAGCGCACCAACGCCAACGGCTCCAAGAAGTTCCGCGAGGCGATGCTCGCCGAGGACTGGGAGGCCTGCGTCGCGATCGCCCGCGACCAGACCCGCGACGGCGCCCACCTCATCGACCTGTGCGTCGACTACGTCGGACGGGACGGCGTCGCCGACATGGCCGAGCTGGCCGGACGCCTCGCCACCGCCTCCACGCTGCCGGTGATGCTCGACTCGACCGAGCCGGAGGTCCTGCGCGCCGGACTCGAGCGCCTCGGCGGCCGCTCGATCATCAACTCGGTCAACTACGAGGACGGCGACGGGCCCGGCTCCCGCTTCCAGCGGGCGATGGAGCTGGTGCGCGCCCACGGCTGCGCGGTCGTCGCGCTGTGCATCGACGAGGAGGGTCAGGCCCGCACCGCCGAGTGGAAGGTGCGGGTGGCCGACCGGCTCATCCGCGACCTCACCACCAACCACGGCATGCACGTCGAGGACATCGTCGTCGACACCCTGACGTTCCCGATCACCACGGGCCAGGAGGAGGTGCGCCGGGACGCGCTGGAGACCATCGAGGCGATCCGGGAGCTGAAGCGCCGCTACCCGGACGTGCAGACCACGCTGGGTGTCTCGAACGTCTCGTTCGGTCTCAACGCGGCCGCGCGGCAGGTCCTGAACTCGGTGTTCCTGCACGAGTGCGTCAACGCCGGGCTGGACACCGCGATCGTCTCGGCGGCGAAGATCCTCCCGATGGCCAAGATCGACGACGAGCAGCGGTCGGTGGCGCTCGACCTCGTCTACGACCGCCGTCGGGAGGACTACGACCCCCTCAACCGCTTCATGGAGCTGTTCGAGGGCGTCACGGCCTCGTCGGCGAGGGCCGGCCGGGCCGAGGAGCTGGCCGGGCTGCCGCTGTTCGAGCGGCTGGAGCGCCGCATCATCGACGGGGAGCGCCAGGGCCTCGAGGCCGACCTCGACGAGGCGCTCGAGTCTCGTCCGGCACTGGAGATCATCAACGACACGCTGCTGTCGGGCATGAAGACCGTCGGTGAGCTGTTCGGCTCCGGTCAGATGCAGCTGCCGTTCGTGCTCGCCAGCGCCGAGGTGATGAAGACGGCCGTGGCCTACCTCGAGCCGCACATGGAGAAGACCGACAGCGACGGCAAGGGCACGATCGTGCTGGCCACGGTCAAGGGCGACGTCCACGACATCGGCAAGAACCTCGTGGACATCATCCTCACCAACAACGGCTACAACGTGGTCAACCTGGGGATCAAGCAGCCCATCGCGACGATCCTGAGTGCTGCCGAGGAGCACAGGGCGCACGCCGTCGGGATGTCGGGGCTGCTGGTCAAGTCCACGGTGATCATGAAGGAGAACCTCCAGGAGATGAACTCCCGGGGGGTCGCGAAGAAGCTCCCGGTGCTGCTCGGTGGCGCCGCGCTCACGCGCTCCTACGTGGAGAACGACCTGTCCGACGTGTACGAGGGCCGGGTCACCTACGCCCGAGACGCCTTCGAGGGCCTGCGGGTGATGGACGCGACGATGGCTCGCCTGCGCGGCGAGCTGCCGGAGGTCGACCCGGAGGAAGAGGCCAAGCAGGCCGAGCGCAAGGCCCGCCACGAACGTTCGCAGCGGGTGGCGGCCAAGCGGAAGGCGGCAGAAGCCGAGGTCGCGGGCCCGCAGCCGGAACGCTCCGACGTCACGGTCGACAACCCGCTGCCCACCCCGCCGTTCTGGGGCACGCGCGTGGTCAAGGGGATCTCGCTGGCCGAGTACTCGGGGATGGTCGACGAGCGCGCGCTGTTCCTGGGCCAGTGGGGCCTGCGGGGCACGAAGAGCGGCTCGGGCCCGAGCTACGAGGAGCTGGTGGAGACCGAGGGCCGCCCGCGGCTGCGGTACTGGCTGGAGCGGCTCTCCACGGAGGGCGTCCTCGCACACGCCGCCGTCGTCTACGGGTACTTCCCGGCGGTGTCGGAGAAGGATGCGCTGCTGGTGCTCGACGAGCCCCGTCCCGACGCCGCGGAGCGGTTCCGGCTGGAGTTCCCGCGCCAGCGCCGCGACCGGCACCTGTGCCTGGCCGACTTCTGGCGGCCCCGCACCCTGGCCGTCGAGCGCGGCGAGGTGGACGTGCTGCCGCTGCACCTGGTGACGATGGGCCAGCCCATCGCCGACTACGCCAACGAGCTGTTCGCGAAGGACGCCTACCGCGACTACCTGGAGGTCCACGGCCTGGGCGTCCAGCTCACCGAGGCATTGGCCGAGTACTGGCACCGGCGGATCCGGGAGGAGCTGACCTTCCCGGCCGGTGGTGCCGTGGCGGCGGAGGACCCTGCCGACGTCGAGGAGTTCTTCAAGCTCGGCTACCGGGGCGCCCGCTACTCGCTCGGCTACGGCGCCTGCCCCAACCTCGAAGACCGCACGAAGATCGTGGAGCTGCTGCAGCCCGGACGGATCGGCGTGGAGCTCTCGGAGGAGCTGCAGCTGCATCCGGAGCAGTCCACCGACGCGATGGTGGCGCACCACCCGGAGGCGAAGTACTTCAATGCGGGCTGAGGATCGCTTGTCGGGTCCGAACATCGATGCCGAGGAGCTCCCTGCGGCCGTTCTGTGGGACATGGACGGCACGCTGGTCGACTCGGAGAAGGTCTGGAGCATCTCGCTCGCGGAGACGGCACGCTGGCTCGGCGGGGAGCTGAGCTCGCAGGCGCGGGAGGACATGATCGGGTCGAACATGGCACGCACGCTGGGGCTGATGTTCGAGGACCTGGGGCTCGACCGCGATCCGGTCCGGATGGCGCAGGCGGAGAAGTGGATGACCGAGCGCACGGGCGAGCTGTTCGCGGCCGGCCTGGAGTGGCGTCCCGGTGCGCTCGAGGCGTTGCGGATGGTCCGCGCGGCGGGCTGGCCGACTGCGCTCGTCACGAACACGGAGCGGGCGCTCACCGAGCTGGCGCTGGAGACGATCGGGCGCGAGCACTTCACCGTCACGGTGTGCGGGGACGAGGTGCCCCACGGCAAACCGGCGCCCGACCCGTACCTGCGGGCGGCGGAGCTGCTCGGCGTCCCGGTGCAGGAGTGCGTGGCGGTGGAGGACTCGCCGACGGGGGCCACCGCGGCGGAGACGGCGGGTGCCGCCGTGCTCGTCGTGCCCTGCGAGGTGCCTGTTCCGGCAGGTCCAGGACGTGTTCATCGTCGCTCACTGGCCGGACTCACGGCGGATGACGTGCGAGACGCCTACGCTCGTGTACGCGCAGATCGCGTGGCCTAGCGGACCGCATGCGCACGGTACCGCTTGACACTCGACCGCTGAACTTCACAAGGGCGCCGTTAGCCGACCCGCTCGGCGCCCGCATAATGCGCGAACCGACCGTTCACCGAACCATCCGGCGCTTCATCTGTACCGGGCGCAGCAGGCCCGGTGCGGCCGTTCGCGTCGAAACCCACAGACGTATGACACTGATGTTGTGAGGAGTAACCCGACGTGAAGACCTTCGACGGTTTGTTCGTCGAGCTGACCGAGAAGGCCGCCACTCGGGCGGAGGGCTCGGGCACTGTCGCCGCACTCGATGCCGGCGTGCACGAGCAGGGCAAGAAACTGCTCGAGGAGGCCGGCGAGGTGTGGCTGGCCGCCGAACACGAGGCCGACGACGCGTTGGCCGAGGAGATCTCTCAGCTGCTCTACCGCATCCAGGTCCTCATGATCGGGCGCAAGATCTCGCTCGAGGACGTTTACAAGTTCCTGTAAGAATCACAGCAAGGCACTAGGAGACCTCTGATGCTCCGCGTCGCACTTCCCAACAAGGGAACGTTGGCCGAGCCCGCCGCCACGATGATGCGTGAGGCCGGTTATCGGCAGCGATCGGACTCGCGTGACCTCAGCATGCTCGACGACGAGAACGAGATCGAGTTCTTCTACCTGCGTCCCAAGGACATCGCCACCTATGTCGGGTCCGGCGATCTGCACCTGGGCATCACGGGCGCTGACCTCATGGACGAGTCGGGCAGCCAGGTGAAGCGGGTCATCGAGCTCGGCTTCGGCGCGTCGAAGTTCCGGTTCGCCGCACCGGAACGCACGGAGCACGGCGGGGAGTGGACGCTCGAGGATCTCGAGGGCAAGAAGATCGCCACGTCCTACCCCCGACTGGTCCGCGCTCACCTGGCGCGCAGCCGCGTCCGCGCCGACATCATCAAGCTCGACGGGGCCGTGGAGATCTCGGTCCAGCTGGGGCTGGCCGACGCGATCGCCGACGTCGTCTCCTCCGGGCGCACGCTGCGCCAGCACGGCCTCAAGCCGTTCGGCAAGGCGATCGCGGAGTCCCAGGCCACGCTCATCGAGCGGGAGCCGCGCCCGGACCGCGAGGAGACCGTCGAGGTGAAGGCGGCCAAGGGGGTGTTCACCGCGCGCCTGCAGGGGGTCGTCTACGCACGGCAGTACCTGATGCTCGACTACGACTGCCCGGCCGCTGTGCTCGAAGAGGCCAAGCGCATCACGCCCGGCATGCAGGCGCCCACGGTCTCGCCGCTGTCGCAGCCGAACTGGTACGGCGTCCGGTCGATGGTGCGCAGGACGTCCGCCAACAAGGTGATGGACGACCTGGCCTCGCTCGGCGTGCGCGCGATCCTGACCTCGGAGATCCGGTCCTGCCGGGCGGTGGACGGCACCGGCCTCAACGGCCACACCGCCTGAGTTCGGCGCTCAGCGGGGCCGCACCACCACGCTCTGCGTGGAGCGTCCGGTGTGGCCCCGCTCGTCGAACAGCAGGCCGGACACCGTGCCCATCCCTGTCGGTCCGACCACCGTGGCGGCGGCCACGGCCATCCACTCGCCGACCGGCGGCCGGTGCAGGTGCACCGTGAGCTCGGTGTTGACGAATAGCCAGTGCCGCAGGTCCAGTGGCGCGGCGGCGCCGTTGCCGGTGTCGGCCATCACGAGCAGCCGCTGCAGCGGGCTGGGCTCCTCGCCCTCGACGAGGGGCACGCGCAGCCGCCCCCACGTCGTGCCGGGGCCCGGCTCGCCGTACCACCCCTGCAGCCAGTGCCACTCCACGGCGTCGAGGAAGCCCGGGAGCCAGCCGGGCGGCCGCTCCGGACGGTGAACGCCCTGCCCCGGCGGCGGTAGCGGGTCGACCTCCCCACCTGCCACGGCCCGGGTGTCGCCGACCGCGAGCCGCCAGGCACGGGCCCTGAGCACGGCCCGCCCGCCCGCTGTCATCTCGGCGGTGAGGAGCTCGACCGATCGTCCCGGGCGCTCCACCCCCGCGCGGACCTGCACCTCCCCGGCCGGCACCGGGCCGAGGACCTCCACGGTGATCCGCGACAGCTGCGTGCCGGGCCCGGTGCCGCTCCGTTCGAGCGCGCGTGCCAGCAGCGCCGCCGGCGGCCCGACGTGTTGGGCGTCGGCGAACCACGGTCCCGTGGTGGAGAGGGTGGCGTGGAACCGCTCGCCGTCCGGGCCGTCGAGGGGCAGGTAGAACGGTTCGAGGGGAAGCACATCTGCCGGCACCCCCCGAGAATGCCCCGGTGGGGATCGTGCCCGGCGCGCCGGTGCTCAGCCGGCGCGTTCCATCGGGGTCTCGTCGGCGCTGACGTCGGTGGGCCAGCCCGGGTAGGCCGGCGGGGTGCCGTCCCAGGCCGGGCAGAGCGGCTTGTGGCTGCACCACTCGCAGAGCCTGCTGGGGTTGGGCCGGAAGTCGCCGGACTCGCCCGCGATGAGGATGGCCTCCCAGATGGCGTCGAGCGTGCGCTCGAAGCGACGGAGCTCGACCTCGTCGGGCTCGTAGGTGAGCCACTCGGTGTCGGCCAGGTACATCAGCCGGAGCTGGGCGGGCACCACACCGCGCAGGTGCAGCAGGGCCAGTGCGTAGAACTTCATCTGGAACAGCGCCCGCGCCTCGGCCACCGGCCGGGGCGCCGGCCCGGTCTTGTAGTCGACCACGCGCATCTGCCCGGTGGGTGCGACGTCGAGCCGGTCGATGTAGCCACGCAGCAGCAGGCCGGACTCCAGCTCCGTCTCCACGAGCAGCTCACGCGCCTCGGGCTCCAGTGTGCGAGGGTCCTCCAACTGGAAGTACGCCTCCAGGAGCGGCCCGGTGGACGCGAGCCAGGACGGCAGCTCCGGATCCTCGGGGCCCTCGAAGAGCTGGTTCACCAGCTCCGGCTCCTGCACGCACAGCTCCTCCCAGGCCGGCCCCACGAGCTCCTGGGCCACCGGGAGGGACCGTTGCGCGGCGGGCAGGTCGTAGAGCCGCTCCAGGACGACGTGCACGAGCGTGCCGCGGATCTGCGCCCGGCTGGGCCGCTCCGGGAGCCGGTCGATCGCCCGGAACCGGTAGAGCAGCGGGCACTGCTTGAAGTCACCCGCCCGTGACGGGGACAGCGCCGGTCGGCGCCGCGGGCGCACCGGGGAGTCGCCACCGGCCACCGGGGCCTCGGCCGCGTCGTCGGTGGCCGGGATGGGGGTGGGGGCGTCGAAGGT
>NZ_JAAXKY010000216.1 GCF_012911925.1 Pseudonocardia xinjiangensis
GATGTGGCCGGCCGCCGCCCGATCTCATCTCCGGGCCCGCAACGGGTTGCACTAGCGTCGCGCGGGTGCCGCCCACGTTGCTGGTGACCAACGACTTCCCGCCCCGCACCGGCGGCATCCAGACGTACCTGCAGGCGTTCGCCGACCGGCTCCCCGCCGGTGAGCTCGCGGTCTACGCACCGGCCTGGCCGGGCGCGGCGGAGTTCGACGCCGCACGCTCCTACCCCGTGCACCGGCACCCGACGTCCCTGATGGTGCCCACCCCCGGCGTCGCCCGGCGGGCGGCCGCTCTCGCCCGCGAGCACGGTGCGACCACGGTGTGGTTCGGGGCGTCGGCACCACTGGCCCTGCTGGGCCCCGGGCTGCGCCGCCGGGCCGGCATCACCCGGGTCGTGGCCAGCACCCACGGTCACGAGGTGGGCTGGGCGATGCTGCCCGGTGCCCGGCAGGCGTTGCGCCGGATCGGCTCCGACACCGACGCGCTCACCACGATCTCGCGCTACACGCGCGGGCGGGTGGCCGCCGCGTTCGGCCCGGACGCGGCCCTGGAGGTCATGCCGTCCGGGATCGACACCGCCGTGTTCCGCCCGGACCCCGCTGCCCGCGCCGAGCTGCGCCGCCGCCACGGCCTCGGTGACGCGCCCGTCGTCACGTGTGTGTCCCGGCTGGTCGCGCGGAAGGGACAGGACGTCCTGATCCGGGCCCTGCCCAGGCTGCGGGAGCGGGTGCCGGGAACGCGCCTGCTGATCGTCGGTGACGGGCCGGACAGCCACCGGCTGCACCGGCTGGCCGCCGCCACCGGCACGGCGGAGCACGTCGTGTTCACCGGCCCGGTACCGGCCGCCGAGCTACCGGCCCATCACGCCGTCGGGGACGCGTTCGCGCTGCCCTGCCGCACGCGCGGCCGCGGGCTCGACGTCGAGGGCCTCGGCATCGTGCTGCTGGAGGCCGCCGCGTGCGGGCTGCCGGTGGTGGCCGGCGACTCCGGCGGCGCGCCGGAGACGGTGCAGGCCGGTCGCACCGGCCACGTCGTCGACGGCCGGGACGTCGAGGCCGTCGCGGACGCACTGTCGAGCCTGCTCGCCGACCCGGACCGCGCCAGGACGATGGGCGCGGCCGGGCGCGAGTGGATGCTGCAGGAGTGGGCGTGGCCCGCCCGCGTGGCCCGCCTGCGCGCTCTGCTGTCCGGCGCCCCGCTCCCGGCGGCCACCTGAGGCCTGCACTGGACTGTCCGGGCGCGCCGGGTCAGGCGGAGCTCTTGGGGGTGCTGTAGATGCTCGCGATGTCCTCGGCGAAGGTCTTCACGACGACGGCACGCTTGACCTTCATCGTCGGCGTCATCTCGCCGCCCGCCTCGGTGAAGTCGACGGGCAGGATCCGGAACTCGCGGATCTGTTCGGCGCGGGAGACGGCCCTGTTGGCCTCCGCGACGGCGTTGCTGATCTCCGCACGCAGCTCGGCGTCGTCGACGAGGTCGGCCACGCCGTCACCGGCGGGCTTGCCGTTGCGTTCGCGCCAACCGGGCAGGGCGTCGGCGTCGATCGTGACCAGCGCGGCGATGAACGGCTGTGCGTCGCCGATCACCATGCACTGGCTGACCAGCGGATGCGCGCGCAGCCGGTCCTCGAGCACGGCAGGCGCGACGTTCTTGCCGCCCGCCGTCACGATGATCTCCTTCTTGCGGCCGGTGATCGACAGATAGCCGGCGTCGTCGATCTCGCCGAGGTCGCCGCTGTGGAACCAGCCGTCCTCGATCGCCTCGGCGGTGGCCGTCTCGTTCTTCCAGTACCGCCGGAAGACGACGGGACCCTTCAGCAGGATCTCGCCGTCGTCGGCGATGCGGACGGAGTGGCCGGGCAGCGGCCGTCCCACCGTGCCGATCCGCTGGGCCGCGAGGGTGTTGATCGTGACCGCCGCGCTGGTCTCGGTGAGGCCGTACCCCTCGAGGATGGGCAGGCCGACCCCGCGGAAGAAGTGGCCGAGCCGCTCGCCCAGCGGGGCGCTGCCCGAACCGGCCGCCACGGCGCTGCCGCCGACGGTGCCGCGCAGCTTGCTGTAGACGAGCTTGTCGAACAGCGCGTGCCGTAGCCGGAGGGCGAGCCCGGGGCCGCCGGTGTCCTGGGCCCGGCTCCACGCGATCGCGGTCTCGGCGGCCGCGTCGAAGATGCGGCCCTTGCCGTCGTCGTGGGTGCGCTGGCGGGCCCCGTTGTAGACCTTCTCGAACACGCGCGGCACGCCGAGCAGGAACGTCGGACGGAACGACTGGAGATCGGGTAGCAGGGTCGACACGTCGGGCGTGTGGCCGACCACGGTGCGGCTGGCGACCGCGCAGTACTGCAGCGCGCGCCCGAACACGTGGGCGAGCGGCAGGAACAGCAGGAACGACCCGCTGTCGGTGAACACGGTGGAGAACTCGCGCGCCAGCGTCTTGGCCTCCCACACCAGGTTGCCGTGGGTGAGCTCGCAGCCCTTCGGACGGCCCGTGGTGCCGGAGGTGTAGATCAGGCTGGCCAGGTCGTCGACCCCCACCGCCTGCCGCCGGGCGTGCACCTCGTCGGCCGGGGTGTCGGTACCCAGCGCGGTGAGCTGCTCGATCGCCGCGGACGACCCGTCGGTGCCCGCCTCGATCTGCCACACGTGCCGCAGCACCGGGAGGTCGTCCGAGACGCTCTCGACGAGCGCTCGGTGCTTGTCCGACTCGACGACGATCGCGACCGCTCCGGAGTCGGCGAGGATCCAGTTGATCTGCTCGGCGGCGGACGTCTCATAGATCGGCACGGTGACGCCGCCTGCGGCGAGCACGGCGTAGTCGATGACGGCCCACTCGAAGCGCGTGCGGGAGAGCAGGGCGACCCGGTCGCCGGGCTCGACTCCGGCCGCGATCAGCCCGCGCGCCACGGAAGTGACCTCGTCGGCGAACTGGCCGGCGGTGATCTCCATCCACGAGCCGTCGGCGCCGGTACGGCGGCGGAAGGCCGGTGCGGCGGCGTCCTGGGCGGCGTTGTCGTAGACCGCGTCGACGAGGTTCTCCTCGTCGCCGACACGGACCGTTGCGGGGACGCTGTACTCGCGCACGGTCTTTTCCTCCTGGCCGGTCCGGCTGTCGTTCATGGGAACCTACCGTGCAGTTCAAGGCCGGGGCAGGCCCCGGCGCGACGGCGTGATCCGGTGCGGAAGGCTGCGCCCATGCCGTCGGTCGACGTGATGGACGAGACGTTCCTCGCCGTGGCCCCCGAGGTGGTGGCCGCCGAGTTCGCGCAGCCCGCGCGCTGGCCGGTGCTGTGGCCCGACCTGCGCCTCGAGGTGATGACCGACCGAGGCGTCCAGGGACTGCGCTGGACCGTGCAGGGAGCGCTGGTCGGCAGCATGGAGGTCTGGCTCGAACCCGTGCTCGACGGGACCGTGCTGCACTACTTCCTGCGGGCCGACCCGGCCGGACCGGACGGCGCCCCGCGCCCTGTCTCGGCCCGTCGGGGCGCCGCGGAGGCCCGCCGACGCCAGCGCGCGGCCAAGGCACTCGCGTTCGCCTGCAAGGACCGCCTGGAGGCGGGACGCGCGCCGGGCGAGGCACCGACGTAAATTGACGGCCATGCGCGTGCACGTGGTCTCCGACGTGCACGGCAACGTGGAAGCGCTCGCCCGGGCGGGCGAGGGTGCCGACGCGCTGGTCGTCCTGGGCGATCTCGTCGAGTACGTCGACTACGGCGATCCGGCCGCCGGCATCCTGGGCCGGGTGCTCGGGTCGGAGGTCAGCGAGCGGTTCGCGCACCTGCGC
Organism: Pseudonocardia xinjiangensis; assembly: GCF_012911925.1. Taxonomy (GTDB): domain Bacteria; phylum Actinomycetota; class Actinomycetes; order Mycobacteriales; family Pseudonocardiaceae; genus Pseudonocardia; species Pseudonocardia xinjiangensis. Next base: position 3,776 of record NZ_JAAXKY010000216.1, read on the forward strand.
ACGCACGGAGCGCCGGGGGAGCTCATCGCGTACATCCGCGGCGCATGGTCGCGGGTGCAGGACGCCGACGCCGTGGTCGAGGACGCCGTCCGGGAGCAGTACGACCTGCTGTTCGGCGCGATGACCGCCCCGACCTACGCCATCCCCGGCAACGTCGACATGCCCCGGCTGTGGCCGGAGTACGAGCGGCCCGGACTCAGCCTCCCCGACGGGAACGTCGTCCCGGTGGGTGGGCTGCGGTTCGGTTTCGTCGGCGGCGCGCCACTGCCGGCGGGACAGATGCTGCGCCGCAGCGGTCCCTGGACCCCGCACCTGCGCAACGCCGAGGAGTTCGCGGCCGCCGTCCACGCACTGGGCCCGGTCGACGTGCTGTGCAGCCACGTGCCGCCCGCGGTGCCGGAACTGGCGTTCGACGTGGTGTCGCGCCGTCCGGAGGCCGCCGCGTCCGCGCTGCTGGACGTCGTGCACCGGGACCGGCCGAGGGCGGCGCTGTTCGGGCACGTCCACCAGCCACTGGCCGCCCGGGTGCGGGTGGGCCGGACCGAGTGCGTCAACGTCGGTCATTTCCGCCGGACGGGCGTGCCCTACGTGCTGCGCTGGTGATGTTGCGGGGCGGCGACCGGCCCTCCCGTGTGGATGTTCGGGTCCGGGATCGACCTTCCTGGGTTGGATGTTCGGGCTTGCGCGCATCCCTTCGGTAGCCTGCCGCCATGGCCGACGCTACGACCTCCACGATCACCATCGCCGCCCCACCGGAGCGGGTGATGGCAGTGATCGCCGACTTCCCGGCCTATCCCGAATGGGCCTCGCAGGTGAAGAGCGTCGAGGTGCTCGGCAGCGACGCGGACGGGCGCGCCGAACGAGTGAAGTTCACGATGGACGCCGGCCCGATCAAGGACTCCTACACGCTCGACTACACCTGGGCGCCGGACGCGCGGTCGGTGAGCTGGACGCTGGTGAAAGGCCAGATCCAGAAAGCGCAGAACGGGTCATACACGGTGGTTGGCACGGGGTCGGAGACCACCGTGACCTACAGCCTGGCGGTCGACCTGAACATCCCGATGATCGGAATGTTGCGCCGCAAGGCGGAGAAGGTGATCATCGACACTGCACTCAAGGGGCTGAAACGTCGGGTCGAAAGCGCCCCATGACGCATCATCGCTGATCCCGCGGCTACCCTCCGCGTCGTGCGCGTCGTCCTTTTCACCGGTAAGGGAGGCGTCGGAAAGACGACTCTCGCTGCGGCCACGGCCGCTCTCCTCGCGCGCTCAGGGCGCAAGGTGCTGGTGGTGTCCACCGATCCGGCCCACTCCCTGGGCGATGCGCTGGAGTGCGAGCTCGGTGGCGAGCCCACCGAGCTGGAGCCCGGCCTCTCGGCCGCGCACATCGACACGAGGGCACTCCTCGACGACTCGTGGGGTCCCCTGCGCGGCCACCTCCGCATCCTGCTGTCCGGCGCCGGCGTCGACGAGCTGGTGGCCGACGAGCTCACGGTGCTGCCCGGCGTCGAGGAGCTGCTCGCTCTCGGCGAGGTGCGCCGCGCCGCCGAGAACGGAACGTGGGACGTCGTGATCGTCGACTGCGGCCCCACGGCCGAGACGCTGCGGCTGCTGGCGCTGCCGGAGGCGCTGTCGGGCTACCTGGAACGGCTGTTCCCCGCCCACCGGCGCGCGGTGCGGGGCCTGCTCGCCGGCCTCACCGGCGCGGGACGTGATGCGCAGCCGGCCTGGGACCGCACGGTCGATGCCCTCGATGTGCTGGCCGAGCAGCTCACCGGGCTGCGCGCGATGCTCGCCGACCACACCACGACGTCGATCCGGCTGGTGCTCACCCCCGAACGCATGGTGCTGGCCGAGACCCGCCGCACGCTCACCGCGCTCGCCCTGCACGGCCTGCACGTCGACGGGCTGGTCGCGAACCGGGTGCTCCCCGGACCACCGCCGTCGCTGAGGGGACCGGCCGGCCGTTGGCTGCGGGAACGCCACACCGAGCAACAGGCCGTGCTCGCGGAGCTCGGCGGCATGCCGGTCTCGCTGCGCACCGCCCCCCATGCCGCCGCCGAGCCGACCGGCATCCCGGCCCTGCTCGAGGTGGCGCGGTCGCTCTACGGCTCCGCCGACCCGGCCCCGCGAGCGGGGGCCGCGCCCGAGCCGCTGCTGCAGATCCGCCGCACGGCAGGCCGGGGCCGGTCGCTCGACTCCGAGTTCGAGCTCGTGCTGCACCTGCCCGGTGTCGTCGCGAGCACCCTGGACCTCAGCCGGATCGACGACGACCTGGCCGTCACCGCCGGCCCGACGCGCCGCATGGTGGCGCTGCCGTCGGTGCTGCGCCGGTGCACCGTGAGCGGCGCGCGCCTCTCCGGTGACGACCTGCGGGTGGCGTTCACCCCCGACCCGGCAGCATGGCTCCGATGACGACCACCGCGGGAAGCTGCAACGAGCACGCCGGGCTCGGTGCCGAGCTGCGCGCACTCGTCCTGAGCACGCTCGACCGGCTCGAGCCCGTCCTGGAGCGGATGCGCACCGAGCCGGTGACGCAGACCGCCGAGACCTGCGCGAACTGCCCCGTGTGCGCCCTACTCGCCGCGCTGCGCGGGGACCACCCCGAGCTCGCCGGGCAGCTCGCCGCGTATGCCTCCGGGCTGCTGAACGTGCTGCGGGCCGCGCTGGAGGAGGGCGCCCCCGCACCCCACGGCTCCCCGGCGGCCGAGCCCGACCCGCCGCAGCGCCGCGTCCAGCACATCGTGATCGATCGCGGCCCGGTGCCCCGGTGACCGCCGGTGGGAGAACCGTCGAGTGTCCGTGCTCACGTCCGTGCCCGTGCTGACCGTCGGCGTCGACGTCGGGGGTACGAGTGTCCGCGCCGGTGTCGTCGACGCGGAGGGGAACGTCCACGACACGGCCCGCACGCCCACCCCGCGTAGCGAGGCCGCGCTGGAGGCCGCGCTGGCGGGCGTCATCAGCGAGCTGGCCGGGCGGTACCGCGTCGGAGCCGTCGGGCTCGCGCTGGCCGGCTTCGTCACGCCCGACCGGCGCGGGGTGCGGTTCGCCCCGCACCTGTCCTGGCGCGACGCCCCGGTCGCCGACCGGATCGCTGAACGCGTCGGGCTGCCCGTCGTCGTCGAGCACGACGCCAACGCGGCAGCGCTCGCCGAACGGCACTTCGGTGCCGCGTCCGGCGCGTCCACCGCGGTCTTCGTCGCGCTCGGCACCGGTATCGGGTCGGCGCTGCTCCTCGACGGGAACCTCTACCGGGGAGCCTTCGGGGTGGCGCCCGAGCTGGGCCACCTCCGCGTCGTGCCGGACGGACGTCCCTGCCCGTGCGGCAAGAACGGCTGCTGGGAGCGGTACTGCAGCGGCACCGCGCTCGCCACCACCGCCGTCGAGCTGCTGGCCCGCGACCCCGGGCGTTCCCCGGTGCTGCGCAGGCTCGTCGCGGGCGACCCGGGCCGCGTGACGGGGCAGCGGGTGGCCGCCGCCGCCCGCGACGGCGACCCGGTGGCGTGCGCCGCCATGGACGACCTCGCCCGCTGGCTGGGGGAGGGGCTCGCGCTGGTGGCCGACGTCTTCGACCCGGAGCTCGTGGTCATCGGGGGCGGGGTGTCGGGGTCGGCCCCGTTGTTCCTCGACGAGGCCCGCGAGCACTACGCCGCCACCGTGACGGGGGCGGGCCGCAGGCCACTCGCCCGGATCCGCACCGCGCAGCTCGGGGAGGCGGCCGCGGTGGTGGGCGCCGCACAGCTCGCGCGCGAGGTGGTGCTGCAGTCCTGAGGTCCTGACGCCGCCGGTCGGCGGCGGGACCGTCAGACCACGGCTCCGTCGTCGCCGTCGTCCTCGCCGTCGCCGGGCGGATCGGGCCACAGGCGCAGCACGAGCCACCCGAGGCCTGCGGCGAGCCCGAGGAGGCCCAGCGGCAGCCCGTAGGCCAGCGGCACGCCCACCCACCCGGGCGCGATGATGAGCACCAGACCCAGCGCCAGCAGCACCAGCCCGACCAACGCCGGTGGTCCGAGCCGGGGGAGCGGGGGCGGTTCAGGCGGGATGAAGTGCTCGTCGTCGGCGGCTGGGGCCGGCTCCGGGACCGTGGTGGGGCGGGGCTCGAAGAGCGCGCCGGCCGGCTCTGCTGCGGCGGGCCACTCGGGCACCTGCCCCTCGCGGCGCCAGCCGGCCACGATCGCGTCGAACTCGTCGGGGGCGGCGCCGCCGTCGGGCTGCGCGCGCTCGTCGGGATCCCGGTTCACGCGGCCTCCTCACTCGTCCCGCGGTCGGAGCCCGTCGCCCCTGCGGCGGGAACGGCTCGGCCCCCACCATCCTGGCATGCCGGGCCGACGAAGAGGAGGCGCCGGGGCACGCATCGGTTGCGATCGGCCGTGCCCGTTGTCGCCGTGTGACGGGCGTCCGTAGGCTGGCGCAGTCGAGGTGGAGGGGGCACGCCCAGGTGCTGTACTGGTGGTCCAAGTTCGTGCTCCTCGGTCCGCTGCTCCGGTTGTTCTGCCGGCCCACGATCGAGGGAGTCGGGAACGTCCCGGAGCGCGGCGGCGCCATCCTCGCCAGCAACCACCTCGCGGTCGTCGACTCGTTCTTCCTGCCGCTGCTGGTGCCGCGGCGCATCACGTTCCTCGCCAAGCGCGAGTACTTCACCCAGCCCGGGCTCGTCGGCTGGTTGAAGAAGACGTTCTTCTCCGGGGTCGGCCAGGTTCCGATCGACCGGTCCGGCGGGTCGGCCGCCCAGGCGGCGATGGACACGGCCGTGCGGCTGCTCCGTGAGGACAAGCTGCTCGGCATCTACCCGGAGGGCACCCGGTCGCCCGACGGCCGCCTGTACAAGGGCAAGACGGGCGTCGCCAGGATGACGCTGGAGGCCTGCGTCCCCGTCGTCCCGGTGGCGATGATCGGCACCGACAAGGTCAACCCGATCGGGTCCCGGATGTGGCGGCCCCGCAAGGTGCACATCAAGATCGGGGAGCCCCTCGACTTCTCCCGCTACGCGGGAATGGCGGGCGACCGGTTCATCGAGCGTTCGATGACCGACGAGATCATGTACGCCCTGATGGAGCTGTCCGGGCAGACCTATGTGGACATGTACGCGGCGTCGGTGAAGGAGCGGGCGGCCAAGGCGAAGGCCGACGACCTCCAGGAGACCGACGGGAACGCCCGGTCGGCCAGCCGAGTGCCGGGCACCCGCGCCAGCTGATCACCCATGTGGGTGTGCACACCCACTCGTACACCCACTCGGAGCAGCGGCGTATGGGTCGATGTAATACAGTCAGCCGGTGCCGCGATGGGTCGATGTGGTCAGACGGGACAACCCTCCACCCGACGACGAGTCGCCCACGACCTTCGTCCGGGTGGACGACATCCCCACCACGTACGTCCCGGTCGTGACGGCCTCCACCAGTCCTCCCCCCGTCCCCCAGACATGGATCCGCAGGATCGCGCCGTGGGCGGCCTTCGGTGTCGTCGCCGTCGTGGTCGTCGCGGGCACCACGGCGTGGTCGGCGTCGCTGCGCGGCCCCGAGGACTCGCTCGGCGCCGGCGCCCCCACGCTGGCCCAGGT
>NZ_JAAXKY010000217.1 GCF_012911925.1 Pseudonocardia xinjiangensis
CCCCCGCGGTGAGGGCCTCCCCGAATTGCAGCAAAGCCACTTTCATGCAACCTCGTTGCGTGAAAGTGGCTTTGCTGCAACGGAGGCCGGCGTGCGCAGAGCCGCGAACTGCACCCGGCGGCGCAGGGTGAAGCCCAGGTGCTCGTAGAGCCGGATCGCCGTGGCGTTGCTCCCCGCCGCGTGCAGGAACGGAACGTCGCCCCGCTCCCGGATCACCGCGCCGACCGCGCGGAGGAGCCGGGACGCCAGGCCCCGGCCCTGGTAGGCCGGGTCGGTGCACACCGCGCTGATCTCCGACCAGCCCGGCGGGCGCACCCGCTCCCCGGCCATGGCGACGAGTGCGCCACCGTCGCGGATCCCGAGGTAGGTGCCCATCAGGCGGGTGTTCGGCTCGAACGGGCCGGGACGCGTGCGGGCCACCAGGTCCAGCATCTCCGGCACGTCGGCAGCACCGAGCAGGACGGCCTCGGGATCGGGGCGAACCTCCAGCGCAGAGCCCTCCATCTGCACTCCCTCGCCCGCGCCGAGGACCTCCCAGCCGGACGGCGGCGTGCGCGGGCGGCCGGTGATCACGATCTCCCCGCTCGGGCCGACGATGGCGGCGAGGTCGGCCCAGTCCCCCTCGCCCGGCTCGCTGGGCAGGGCGGCGAACGGCGACACGTCCGGCCGATAGCGGGCCGCGCGGCCCCGTCGTTCTGCGAGGTCGGCGTGCGCTCCTGTGAGCGCAGCCCACACGGCGTTGTCCAGGACGTGTTCCACCACGACGGGAAGAACCACATCGCGGAGCAAACAGTTCCCGTTCCGGGCGTGACGTCAGACGAGGCGGAGCGGCGCCGCTGTCACGGGGCCGACACTGCGCGCTCGCCCATCGCGCACAGCAGTTCGTAGCCGACGTGCGCGGCGGCGATCCCCGTGAGCTGCGCGTGGTCATAGGCGGGAGCCACCTCCACGATGTCGGCCCCCACCAGGTTCAGCCCACCGAACACGCGCAGCGCGGCCAGCAGCTCGCGGCTGGTCATCCCGCCTGCCTCGGGTGTGCCGGTACCGGGGGCGTGTGCGGGGTCGAGCACGTCGATGTCGACCGAGACGTACACCGGCCGGTCCCCCACCCTGGCCCGGATGCGCTCGAACACCCCGCGCATCCCCTCGGCCTCGATGTCCGGGCACGTCACGGTGGCGAAGCCGAGGTGCAGGTCGGTGTCGAGGTCACCCGAGCCGTACACGGGGCCACGGATGCCCACGTGCAGGCCGGCCTCCGGGTCGAGCAGCCCCTCCTCCGCAGCGCGACGGAACGGGGTGCCGTGGGTGTAGGGCGCGCCGAAGTAGGTGTCCCAGGTGTCGAGGTGGGCGTCGAAGTGCACCAGCGCGACGGGGCCGTGCCGGCGCGCGACGGAACGCAGCAGCGGCAGCGCGATGGTGTGGTCCCCGCCGATCGTCAGCAGCCGCGTCCCCGAGCCGCCGAGGGCATCGGCTCCCCGCTCGATCGCGGTGATCGCCTCCGCGATGTCGAAGGGGTTGACGGCGAGGTCACCGGCATCGGCCACCTGCTGCACCGCGAACGGCGCCAGCCCGGTGGCCGGGTTGTAGGGCCGGAGCAGCCGCGAGCTCTCCCGCACGTGCGACGGCCCGAACCGCGCACCGGGCCGGTAGCTGACCCCGGTGTCGAACGGGACGCCCAGCACGGCGACGTCGGCACTGGTCACCTCCCCGAGCCGAGGGAGCAGCGCGAAGGTGGCCGGCCCGGCGTAGCGCGGGGTGAGCGAGGCGTCGATGGGGCCGACGTGCCCCGTGGCCTCGTCCACCACCCGGGACGGGCCCGGCTGCGGCACGGGGCCGCTCACGTGGTGGCACCGATCATGGGGACCTCCCGGAAATCTGCTGGCGAAGCGTCCGACGACCAACTCCGGGCCAAGCTAACCCAGCACCCACGCCCCGATCTCCCCGCCGATGACGTTCCTCGAGCGGCGATGATCACTGCGAGACCCCGCTTTCGGCCCGGCAGAGGGCGAACACACGGATCCCGCACCGATCAACGGCCGCCTCCACGGAACCCGGGCGACTCGCGCGGCGGATTCGGGCGACTCGCGCGCCGAAACCGGGCGACTCGCGCGGCAAATCCGGGCGACTCGCGGGGGCGTGGCGCTGCACACCTGCGAGTCGCCCGTCCCGCGTGCGCGAGTCGCCCGTTCCGCGTGCGCGAGTCGCCCGTTCCGCGTGCGCGAGTCGCCCGTTCCGTGTGCGCGAGTCGCCCGTTCCGTGTGCGCGAGTCGCCCGTTTCTTCCCCGGCGAGGTCAGCTGCAGACGGCTCCCTGCGCCGCCGAGCCGACGAGCTTCGCGTACTTGCCCAGCACCCCGGTGCGCAGGGTGGGCTCGGGGGGTGACCATGCCTCCCGGCGGCGGGCCAGCTCGGCGTCGTCCACGAGCAGGTCGAGGGTGCGGCGCTGCATGTCGAGCACGACCGTGTCGCCGTCCTTCACGAACGCGATCGGGCCGCCGTCGGTGGCCTCGGGCGCCACGTGTCCCACGCACAGGCCGGTGGTGGCCCCGGAGAACCGCCCGTCGGTGAGCAGCAGGACGTCCTTGCCCAGACCGGCACCCTTGATCGCACCGGTGACGGCGAGCATCTCCCGCATCCCCGGCCCGCCGCGCGGGCCCTCGTAGCGGATCACGACGACGTCGCCGGGCTGCAGCGTGCCGTCCTCAACGGCCGTCATCGCGCCCTGCTCGCCGTCGAACACCCGGGCCGTGCCCTCGAACCGGGACGAGTCGAAGCCTGCGCTCTTCACCACGGCCCCCTCCGGGGCGAGCGAGCCGCGCAGGATCGTGATGCCGCCGGTGGGGTGGATGGGGTTGTCGAGTGCCCGCAGGATGCTGCCGTCGAGGTCCGGGGGGTCGATCACGGCGAGGTTCTCCGCGACGGTGCTACCCGTGACGGTGAGCGCGTCGCCGTGCAGCAGACCCGCCTCCAGCAGCGCCTTCATCACCACCGGCACGCCGCCGACCTGGTCGACGGTGGACATCACGTGCGCCCCGAACGGCTTGACGTCGGCCAGGTGCGGCACGCGGTCGCCGATGCGGTTGAAGTCGTCGAGCTCCAGCGGGACGCCGGCCTCCCACGCGATGGCCAGCAGGTGCAGCACCGCGTTCGTGGAGCCGCCGAACGCCATCACGACGGCGATCGCGTTCTCGAACGCCTCCCGGGTGAGGATCTGGCGGGCCGTGATCCCCTTCTCGATCATCCCGACGACGGCCTCGCCGGACGCGCGGGCGATCCCGTCACGACGGCGGTCGACGGCGGGCGGGCTCGCCGAGCCGGGCAGCGCCATCCCGAGCGCCTCGGCGGCCGAGGCCATGGTGTTGGCCGTGTACATGCCGCCGCAGGCGCCCTCACCGGGGCAGATCGCCCGCTCGATCGCGTCGACCTCCTCGCGGGAGATCAGGCCGCGGGCGCACGCCCCGACCGCCTCGAACGCGTCGGCGATGTTGACCTCCCGGCCGTTCACGTACCCGGGCAGGATCGAGCCGGCGTAGACGAACACCGCGGCGAGGTCGAGACGCGCGGCCGCCATCAGCATCCCGGGCAGGCTCTTGTCGCATCCGGCGAGCAGCACCGTGCCGTCGAGCCGCTCGGCCTGCACGACGGTCTCCACGGAGTCGGCGATGATCTCGCGGCTGACGAGTGACCAGTGCATGCCGATGTGGCCCATCGAGATGCCGTCGGACACCGAGATCGTCCCGAACTCCATCGGGAAACCGCCGCCGCGGTGCACCCCCTCCTTGGCGGCGACGCCGAGGCGCTGCAGCGAGAGGTTGCAGGGCGTGATCTCGTTCCAGCTCGACGCGATGCCGATCTGCGGCTTGCTGAAGTCCTCGTCGCGCATGCCGACGGCCCGCAGCATCCCGCGGGCGGCCGCACGTTCGAGCCCCTGCGTGACGTCCCGGCTGCGCGGCTGGAGGTCGGACGTCTGGGTCATCGGGTGGTCCTCCCGTACTGCTGTGGTGGTGACGGCTCTCGTCGGATCATCCTCGTCGTGCCGGGTCGGGACGCTCCGCCGGGCCGTGCCCGGCCGGGGCGGGAGCCCGTTCGAGCCGCAGGACGATCACCCCGGCCAGCACCATGAACGCGGCCACGACGAACATGCCTGTGCGGAAGCTGCCGGTGAGGTCCTGCAGCCAGCCGGTGAGGTACGGGCCGGCGAAGCCGCTGAGGTTGCCGAACGAGTTGATCAGTGCGATTCCCGCGGCCGCCCCGACGCCGGTGAGGAACGCGCTCGGCAGCTGCCAGATCACGGGGATCGCGGAGTAGACGCCCACCGCGCACACCGTCATCGCGGCCATCACGAGGTAGGGCGAGTCCAGGTACAGCGCGACCGCTACGCCCGCAGCGCCGAGGAACGCGGGCACCGCGATGTGCAGGCGCCGTTCCCCGGTGCGGTCGGAGTGCCGCGCGTTCAGCACCATCGCGACCGACGCGACGGCGTACGGCACGGCGGTGATGAGCCCGATCTCGACGAGCGAGAACGTGATGTCGAACTGTTCCTGCAGGTCCGACACCACCTGCGGGAGGAAGAACGCGAGCACGTAGAGCCCGAACACGACGCCGAAGTACACCGTCGACAGCGCCACGACGCGCCGGTCCCGCAGGCCGGCCCGGATACCCGTCTCCTGCGGCACCTGGGCGGCGTCCTCGTCCGCGATCCGGCGCTCCAGGGCCTGCTGCTCCGGGGCGGAGAGCCAGCGGGCCCGAGTCGGGCGGTCCGGCAGCAGCACCAGCACCAGCACGCCCACGAGCACCGCCGGGATGCCCTCGACGAAGAACATGAAGCGCCACCCCGCGTCGAAGCCGAGCAGGCCGCCGCCGTTCTGGATGAGGAGGGTGGACAGCGGCGCCCCGAGCACCGACGACAGGGGGACGGCCAGGAAGAACAGTGCCACGACCTTCGCCCGCCGCGCCCGGGGGAACCAGTACGTCAGGTAGAGGATGATGCCGGGAAAGAAGCCGGCCTCGGCGATGCCGAGCAGGAACCGCACGACGTAGAAGCTGATCTCGCCCTGCACGAACGCCGTGGCGGACGCCACCACGCCCCAGGTGATCATGATGCGGGCGATCCACAGGCGGGCACCGACGCGGTGCAGGATCACGTTGCTCGGCACCTCGAAGAAGAAGTAGCCGACGAAGAACAGCCCGGCGCCGAGGCCGTACGCCGCTGCGGAGAGTCCGAGGTCGCGGTTCATGGTCAGGGCGGCGAACCCGACGTTGACGCGGTCGACGTAGTTGAGCAGGTAGCACAGGCCCAGGAACGGCAGCAGCCGCCACATGGCCTTGCGCACCGCTGACTCGACCACCGGGTCCGTGGTGGCGACCGCCTCGGCCATGGCTCCCCCTCGAGCTCGTGGGGGTCAACTCCTACCGGTGCGTCCGGGAAACGACAACCGGGGGCTCAGCCGGGTGATGTGGTGGCGCGAGCCGGTGTCGGCTCTGGTGCCGCCGCGCCGGGGTGCGCTTGGATCAGAGGCGTGCAGCCCGCGGACCGGTTCGCCGCGCTCGTGGCCGAGCTCGCCGCCGAGCCCGGCGTCACCCCGCCCGGCGCGGAGCGCGGCCGTGGGTTCGGCTCCGCGGCGTTGAAGGTCGACGGCTCGATCTTCGCGATGCTCACCCGCGAACGGCTGGTGGTGAAGCTGCCCGCCGCCCGGGTGGCCCAGCTGATCGACGTCGGTGCGGGCGAGCCCTTCGAGGCGGGCCGGGGACGCCCGATGCGGGAGTGGCTCACGGTCGGCGCGGACCACGACTGGCCTGCAGTGGCCCGGGAGGCCCTGGCCTTCGTGAGCCGGCGCCGCTGACACGCGGAGAGCCGCACCGCTGCGAACAGCGGTACGGCTCTCCGTGACGTGCTGAGCGCTCAGTCGCGGCGCGGACGGCCGGCGCCGGCCGAGGCGAACCCGCGGTCGCGACGGACGTTGGCCCGGCGACCCTTCAGCGTGGTGCTGCCCCGCAGACTGCGCAGCACGTCGTCGGCGGCGTGCTCGGGGATCTCCACCAGCGCGTGCCGCTCGTGGATCTGGATCGCGCCGATGTCGCGGCCCGACAGATTCGACTCGTTGGCGAGCGCGCCCACGATGTCCTGCGGCCGGACGCCACTGGCGCGACCTGCGTTGACGAACAGCCGGGTGGTGCCCGCCTTCGGCGGCCGGATGCCCGCCGCGCCTCCCCGGCCACGGCTCTCGCGCGGGTCGCGGGATCCGCCGGAGCGCGGTGCGGTGACGACCGGGATGTCCTCGCCGTCGTCGGGCGAGCCGGCGGCCTCCTGCATCAGGCGCACCGCCGCGGCGGCGACGTCGACCGCGTCGAACTCGGCGGCGAGGCCGGCGAGCATCGCGCGCACACCGTCATGGTCGGCCGGGACGGCCGTGGCAACGGCGGCACCGGCGTCGAGGGCAGCCGTGTCCGCGTCGGGCTCGACCGTGCCGGGATCGACCGGGGCCGGCCCGGAGGCGAGGCCGAGGTCGGCCACCAGCCGCTCGCGCAGCGCGGCGGAGGTGCGCTCCAGCCGGGCGGCGCGCAGGTCGGCGGCCGTGGGCACCGGGGCGAACGCGATCGGCTGCCCGGTGAGGCGCTCGACGGCACGCAGCGCATGCACCTTCGACGGCGGCACCAGCGTGATCGCCACGCCCTCGCGCCCGGCGCGGCCGACGCGCCCGATGCGGTGGACGTAGGCCTCGGGCGACTGCGGCACGTCGTGGTTGACCACGTGCGTCAGCAGGTCGATGTCGAGACCGCGGGCGGCCACGTCGGTGGCGACCAGCAGCTCGGTACGCCCGCTGCGCAGGCGCTCGACGACCCGGGTGCGGTGCTCCTGGTCCATCCCACCGTGCAGGGCCTCGGCCCGCAGGCCGCGAGCGGTGAGGGTCTCGGTGACGGCGTCGACGTCGAGACGGGTGCGGCAGAACACGATCGCCGCGGTCGGCCGCTCGGCCTCGAGCACGCGGCCCAGCGCGGCGGTGGTGTGGGTGCGCTGAACGAGGTACGCGGTCTGCCGGACCTTGGGTGCCTCGCCGTCCGGCACCGACTCGCGCCGGATCCGCACCGTGACGGGCTCGCGCAGGTACTTCTGTGCGAGGGTCTCGATGCGACGCGGCATGGTGGCCGAGAACAGCACGGCCTGCCGGGTGTCGGGGGTGGCGTCGAGCAGGGTCTCGATGTCCTCGACGAAGCCCATGTCGAGCATCTCGTCGGCCTCGTCGAGCACGACGATCTCGAGGTCGTGCAGGTGCAGCGCACCGCGGTTCATCAGGTCGATCGCGCGGCCGGGGGTGGCCACCACGATGTCGACGCCTGCCTGCAGCGCCTTCCACTGAGGGCCGGCGGGCGCGCCGCCATACACCGTGAGGACGCGCGCGCCCAGCCGTGACCCGTACCGGGTGACGGCCTCGGACACCTGCAGCGCCAGCTCACGGGTGGGGGCGAGGATCAGGCCGAAGGGCGCGTCGCCGCGGCTGCGCTCAGGGCGCTGCTCAGCGAGGCGCTCCAGCATCGGCAGCGCGAACGCCGCCGTCTTGCCGGTGCCCGTCGCTGCCTGACCGAGCAGGTCACGTCCCTCGACGAGGGGCGCGATCGACTCGGCCTGGATGGGGCTGGGGTGCGTGTAACCCAGCTCCTCGACCACGGCCAGCAGCTCGGGGCGGAGTGGGAGGTCGGAGAACCGGGGGAGGTCGGACTGGTGGTCGTTCAGGGTCCCGTTGAGGGGCAGCGTCACAGATCGTCTTCCGTCGCAGTGAAACGGGAGCGCGAACGGCACTCCCGCGGGCGAGCCCGCGGGGCCTGCGGCACGTGAACTACCTGGCCGATGCGGTCTCTGATGATGTCAACACACCACCGGCCACACATAGTCCCAGGTGGTCGAAGCCCATGCCGCACCGGCCCCGCCGACCGCCCCACCGACCCCTAGTGGAACGTCGGCAGCACCTCCTTGCTCCAGGCGTCGAAGAAGCCGTCGAGGTCGGGGCCGATCTGCTGCACGTAGACCTCGTCGAGGCCCGCGTCGACGTACTCCTGGATCTGCGCCACGTGCTTCTCGGGATCGTCGCCGCAGGTCATGGACTCGCGGATCGCCTCGCGCGGGACGAGCGAATGGGCGTCCATGAAGTCACGGGGCCGCGGCAGGGTCTGGGCGAGCTGCCCGGGCAGCGCCTCGTTCCCCCAGATCCGGTGCGCCGTCTCCAGCGCCCTCTCCTTGTCCCGGTCCCAACAGACCTTCGTGCCGGCCTGGGTCGGCTTGCCCTCGCCGCCCGCCTCCCGGAAGACCCGCAGCAGGTCGCTGTCGGGCATCGTGGTGCACAGCCCGTCCCCGATCCGGCCGGCCAGCTCCACGGCCTGCGCCCCGAAGCCCGACACGTAGATCGGCACCGGCTGCTCCGGGCGCGTGTAGATCTTCGCCTCCTGCACCTCGTAGTACGTGCCGTGGTGGCTGATCTCCTCGCCCTCGTGGAGGAGCCGGATGATCTCGATCGCCTCCTCCAGCATCTCCAGCCGGACCCCGATCGAGGGCCAGTGGTCGGCCAGCACGTGCTCGTTGAGAGCCTCGCCACTGCCCACGCCGAGCACGAACCGGCCGTCGAGCTGGACGGCCGCGGTCGCTGCGGCCTGCGCGATGATCGCCGGGTGGATCCGGAAGGTGGGGCACGTCACCGCCGTCGTGACGGGCAGTGAGGTGGCCTCCGACAGCGCTCCGATCACCCCCCAGACGAAGGGGCTCTGCCCCTGCTCGTCGTTCCACGGATGGAAGTGGTCGGAGATCCACAACCGCTGGAAGCCCGCGTCCTCGGCGCGGCGGGCCTGGTCGATGAGCTCCTTGGGGCCGAACTGCTCGCAGGACAGGAAGTAGCCGATGCTCGCCATGTCTGGCGCGTACCCCGGACCACCCCACCTGATTCGCGATCACACGTGAACCGTTCGAGAACGATCTCTCCGCGAGTCGCCCGTTTCCCGTCCGCGAGTCGCCCGATTCCTACCCGGCCGAGGGCGCCGTCGTGCGAATCGGGATGGTCAGCCGAGGCGCATCGGATTCCGGGCGACTCACAGGCCCGGAATCGGCGACTCGCGGAGTGACTCGTACGGAGCTCGCACCCGGAAACGGGCGACTCGCGGCCCCAAAACGGGCGACTCGCGCACGCGGAACGGGCGACT
>NZ_JAAXKY010000218.1 GCF_012911925.1 Pseudonocardia xinjiangensis
TCCTCTCCCGCGGGGTGGCGCACAGCCCGGAGGGGCGGCGGTTGTTCGCGCGGATGACGGTGGAGGAGAACCTGCTGCTCGGCGCGTATACCCGCCGGGATGAGGCGGGGATCGCGGAGGATCTGGACCGGATCTTCACGTTGTTCCCGGTGCTGGGGGAGCGGCGGGCGAACAAGGCGGGGTTGTTCTCCGGTGGGGAGCAGCAGATGCTGGCGATCGGGCGGGCGTTGATGTCGCGGCCGAAGCTGCTGATGCTGGATGAGCCGTCGATGGGGCTGTCGCCGATCATGACGCAGAAGATCTTCGCCACCGTCCGTGAGCTGCAGGCCGAAGGCACCACGGTGCTGCTGGTGGAGCAGAACGCACTCGCCGCGCTGGCCCTGTCGGACCAGGCCTACGTCATCGATCTGGGCCGCACCACGCTGTCGGGCAGCGGCGCCGAACTGCTCGCCGACCCCCGCGTGCAGGAGGCCTACCTCGGCGAAAGTGTCACCACCTGATCCGGGCCAGTCTTGGCGGGGGGCGAAGCTGAGCTTCTGACCCGGGTCCTCAGGCCCGGCTTGTCATGGCGGTCGTGACCGCGTTCAGGAGCGTGGCGGCTCTCGGGTCCGAAACGCCTTCCCGAACGTGGTTCATGACGTAGCCGAAGGCGAGCCCGGTGGTGGGGTCGGCGAAGCCGAGCGAGCCGCCGAGCCCGGGAAAGCCGAAGGCGGTCGGGCTGTACCAGAACATGTCAGGGCTGGGCAGGCCGAAGCCGGTGCCGATCCGGACGGGTACGCGCAGGATGCGGTCGATGCCGGCGGCCTGTTGCGCGGTAGCCCCGGCCAGGGTGGCGGGGTCGAGGATCCGGTGTCCGTCGACCTCACCGATGAGCGCGGCGTAGAAACGGGCCAGTGCGCGGGCGGTGCAGATGCCGTTGGTCGACGGCATCTCGGCGGACTGCTCGTCGGGGTCGTTGTGGTCCAGCGGAGGCTGGACGAGGGTCAGCAACGACCGCACCGTCAGCGACGTCGGATCGGCGTAGGCCGCGATCACCTCGCGCAGGGGTTCGGGCACGGTGGCCAGGTCGATCCGGCCGAGAGCGTCGAGATCGGGTGCGGCCGCGATGGTGCGGCTGACCCGGTGCTGCTCGGACTTCGGCAGCCCGATCCAGAGGTCCAGGTCGAGCGGTGCGGCGATCTCCTCGGCGAGGAACGTGCCGAGGCTGCGGCCGGTCACTCTGCGGACGACCTCGCCGACCAGCCAGCCGTAGGTGAGCCCGTGGTAGCCGTGCTCGGTGCCCGGCTCCCAGAAGGGACGCTGCGCGGCGAGCGCGGTGACCATCGGGTCCCAGGCGATCGCCTCCGCCCGGGTGATCGGGTCGTCGATCGTGGGCAGCCCGGCCTGGTGGGTGAGCAGCCAGCGGACCGGCATGTGGGCCTTCCCGTTCCCCGCGAACTCGGGCCAGTACTCGGCGACGGGCGCGTCGAGGTCCAGGTCGCCGCGCTGGGCCAGGAGATGCGCGCAGGCGGCCGTGACGCCCTTGGTGGTGGAGTAGACGACCTGCAGGGTGTCGCGCTCCCAGGGGCGGGCGGTGTCGGGGTCCGCGGTCCCGCCCCACAGATCGACGATCTTCCTGCCGTGCAGGTACACGGCGACCGCGGCGCCGACTTCCTGGTGATCGGCCAGGTTCACTGCGAAAGCCTCGCGTACTCCCTCGAAGCCGGGCGCGGTCTCACCGCCGATTTCGGGCATGCGTCATCGCCTTCCGTTTCACGGTTGTGCGGAGAGGTTTGCTCAGTACTGGAATCTCTCGATGAGCCAGGCGCAGAGCTCCGGCTCCGTCATGTGCGGGAATTCTTCGGCGAAGTTGGCGAGTGCGCGGGTCGCTTCGTCGCGGTCCAGGCCACGGGCCATCGCTGCCTTCATGTATTCCTGCCGGGCAGCGGTCGGGCGACCTCCGCCGGCGCCGCGTCCAGGTAGACCGTCGCGCCACTGCACAATTTCCTCCAGGCGTTCAGCCCGCCAGCCCGGAGCTCCGTCGATCTCGACATCGGGCTCGGGGAAAGGGTGATCGGAACCGTTCGGATAGCGGGAGCGCCACTTGTGCACCGCGTGTCTGGTCACGTCCATGGCCTCGGCGATGCCGAGGACACCGAGATAGCGCTCAGTCATGCGGTGTCACTACCACCTCGCGGTGGGGTCGGCCGGCCCGACATCGTCGGCTCTTGCGTGGACCACGTTAGCGTGGTCCACGCAACGTCGTCAACATGGGTGACGACGTTTGCGGGGGCGGGGGCTCTACGGCTCCGCGCGTTCCAGCCGCATCTCGGCCAGCTCGGCGCGCAGCACCTTGATCTCTTCGAGGATCATCCAGTTCGCGGTCTGCTCGTCGGCCGCATGTTCGGCCTCCTCGGCCCGCGCTTCGGCCATGACCTGGCTCTCCATGGCGCTCACGACGACGGCGATGAACAGGTTGAGCACGGTGAAGGAGCTCACCAGGATGTAGACGACGAAGAAGATCCACGCCAGCGGGACCTCGGTCATGACCCGCTGTGCGATGTCCGGCCAGCCCTCGCCGGTCATGGTCTGGAACAGCGTGAACAAGGTGGTGCCGAGGGTGCCGAACGACTCCGGCGCCACCGCGCCGAAGAGCTTCGTCCCCATGACCGCCGCCACGTAGAGGATGAGCGAGAGCAGGGCCGAGATCGAGGCCATCCCCGGCAGCGCGGCCAGCAGGCCGCCCACCACCCGTCGCATGCTCGGCACCATGGAGATGAGGCGGAGCACCCGGAGGATCCGGAGTGCCCGCAGCACCGAGAACGGGCCGGATGCCGGCAGGAGCGCGATCGCCACGATGAGAAAGTCGAAGATGTTCCAGGGGTCACGCCAGAATCGCCGCCCGTAGGCCACCAGTCGGAGCCCGATGTCGGCGACGAAGAAAACCAATGCCACCCGGTCCACCACGTGCAGCAGTCCGCCGAGATAGGTCACGATTGCGCTGGACGTCTCCAGTCCCAGCGTTGCGGCATTGAGGAGGATGACGGCGATCACCGTCGGCTGGAATGCGCGGTGCTCCACGACTCGTCGTGCCGTGTCGCGGACTGACTTGATCACGGGACAGGACTGTAGCCGTCGGCCGTAACGGGCGAGTGGGCACGGTGAGAGACAAAAGTACAAGTTGGACATTTGTTGCAGTTCGGGCGACGACGGCTCGCTATCGGCCCAGCGCGATCGCGACCTTCCCGCCCTGCTGGTCCCGCGCCGCCTCGAAGGCCTCCTGGGCCTGCTCCAGCGGGAAGACCGGGTCGAGGAACGGGCCGACGTCGATGCCGCCGGTGTGGATGAGGTCGACCGCTTCCCGGAAGGCCGTCAGTCCGGGCTCGATCTGGGTGCTGTGGTTGTGCTCGATCGAGGGCTGCTTGGCCCACGCCTCGTTGTAGTCCCAGGTCGTGGGGCCGGCAGGCTTCTCGGGAAAACCGAAGTAGCCGACGCGGCCGCGCATCCGCACCGCGTGCAGGCACTGGATGCGCGTCTCGTCGTACCCGACCGCCTCGATCACCAGGTCCGCGCCCAGACCGCCGGTCGCCTCCAGCACCGCCTCGACGAACGACCGCTCGGTGACGTCGACGGCCACGTCGGCGCCGAACTCCTTCGCGATCCGCAGCCTCGACGGTGCCTTGTCGGCGATCACCACCGTCGAGAAGCCGGCGCGGCGCGTCAGCTGGGCGAAGAACAGGCCCGCCGACCCGGCGCCGCAGATCGCGGCGGTCAGCCCCGCGGCCGGCCCGGCGACGGTCTCCGGCCAGAACCGGCGCATCGCGTACACGGTGGTGCCGAGCTGCTGGGCCATCAGCAGCCGGTCGAGATCCGCGCCGTCCGGGAGCGGCACCAGTGACCGGCCCGGGACGACCTGCCACTCGGCGAAGCACCGCGCATGCAGCGGTACCGGCGCGACGAGCACGGCGTCCCCGGGGGCGAAACCGGGGGAGCGGGACTCCTCGACGATCCCGATCCCCTCGTGCCCGGGGAACCCCGGCGCCGCCGGGAACGCGCCGCGGTGGAACCCGTCGAAGACGATGTGCAGGTCGCTGCCGCAGATCGAGCCGCGGTGCGAACGGACCAGCACCTCGTCATGACCGAGCTCCGGGACCGGGACCTCGACCGTCTCCAGCCGACCCGGTGCCACGAGCTGCACTGCCCGCATGGCCTCTCCTAACCCTGGTAGCTCGCGTAGTCGAAGGTCGAGTACTTCTTCTCCCGGGTGGTGACGAACTCGACGAGCGCGGGCGTGCCCGCCTCCGTCGCGGCGATCGCCTTGTGCAGCGCCGGCGCGATCTCCCCGGGCTCGGTGACCCGCTCGCCGTGCAGGCCGAAGGCGCGCGCCATCGTCGCGTAGTCGCCGGAGATGTCGGTGGTGCCGAAGCGCTCGCGCGAGGCGGCCATGATCGTGTCCTCCATGGCCATCGAGAAGTTGTTGAACAGCACGGACAGGACCGGGATCCCGGCACGGGCGCAGGTCTCCAGGTCCATGCCGGTCATCCCGATCGCGGCGTCGCCCCACACGTTGACGCACAGCCGGTCCGGCCGGGCGAGCTTCGCGCCCATCGCCAGCCCGAGGCCGTAGCCGAGCTGGGTGGACTTGCCCCACCCGAGGTAGCTGTGCGGTGCGACGGGCCGCCAGAACGGGGACAGCTCGTCGCGGGGGCTCCCGGCGTCGTGCGTGATGATCGTGCGCTCGACGTCCACCAGGTGCAGCAGGTCCCAGATCACGCGGTACGGCGAGAGTGGCGTCTCGTCGCTGGTCAGGAAGGGCATCCAGGAGTCCAGCCAGGGCTGGTTCTGCTCCCGGATACGCCCGGCGACCGCGTCCGCCCGGCCTCGCGGCCCGCCGCCGAGCCGCTCCCGCACCGCCTCGACCAGCAGGTCCAGGGCGAGCGCGGTGTCGCCGAGCAGGGCGTGCTCGGTGGGGACGTTCTTGTTGAGGTCGCCCGGGTCGAGGGTGTTGTGCACGAACGTCTTCCCGGCCGTCGGGAACCGGATCCCGAACGGGGTGGCGGTGAAGCTCGCTCCGATCCCGAACACGACGTCGGCGTCGCGGACGTGCTCGAAGACCGCGCGCGGCATCGCGACCCCGCCCGAGCCGAGGGACAGCGGATGCGTCTCCGGGAACGCGCTCTTGCCCTCCAGGCTGGTGGTGACCGGCGCCTCGAGCAGCTCGGCGAGGGCGCGCAGCTGCTCCCACGCCCGCGCCCGGTGCACCCCCTGACCGGCGTAGAGCAGCGGCCGGTCCGCGGCGACCAGCGCCGCCGCAGCGGCCTCGACGGACTCGGCGTCCGGTGCGGAGCGCACCCGCCGCGACGGCACGTAGGCGTCGAGCCCCGGAGCCTCCTGCGCCCACACGTCCGCCGGGATCTCCACCAGCACCGGTCCCGGGCGCCCGTTGCGGGCCTGGGTGAACGCCCGCCGCAGGGCGGGGACGAGCCCGGCGCCCGTGGTGACCTGCTCGGTGGCCTTGGTGACGTGGCGGAAGTTCAGCGCGGCGTTGAACGTGGGCGGTACCCAGGTCTGTGCGCGCGGCGCCCCACCGGGGATCACCACGAGCGGGACCCCCTCGGCGAACGCCTGCGCCACCGCGCCGAACGAGTTCTCCACACCCGGGCCCGCCTGCATGCAGAAGACGCCGACGGTGTCCCCGAGCCGGCTGATCGCGTCCGCCATGTGGACACCGACGCGCTCCTGCCGGACGATCACCGGCCGGATTCCGGCGGCGGCCGCCGACTCGATGAGCGGGTTCAGCGGGTAGGCGAGGAGATGCTGGACGCCCTCGCGGCGGAGCACCTCGGCGGCAGCTGCGGCGACGTCCGGTACGGGGTTTCCCGGGGTGCTCACGGCTCGATCACGGTCGCCCTCCTCGGCTCCGGTGCGGTGCGCCCCGGCCCGCGGCGCCCCGATCCACGACGCCACCGATCTTCTCCGTCCGCGCTCCGCACGTCAGGTGTTCGGAGACAGGTCAGGACAGATGTCGCGGGTGTGGCAGGTGGTTCGGCCCGGCCTCACCCGAGCAGATGGCCGCCTGTCACCGGTCGGAGGCGGGCAGCCACGAACGGAGAAGCTGCGGATAGCGTCCCGCGTAGAAGTCGGCGATGAACTCGGTCAGGGACTGCGGATTGTTGACCGTGGTGAGGTTCCACGACCAGATCTGCGTCGTCGTGGCGCCGACAAGTATCCGGACCCGGCTGGTGAATCCGCGGATATATGTCGCCACGGGGCACGCGCCCTTGACTCGTGCGCCCGTGATCCCCGCGCTGAGAAAGAACGCTGCCAGCTCGTCGCCGGTTCTGAACCGCTCGAAGCCTTCGATGCTCTGCTTCGCGAGTTCCTCATCCACACTGAGTGCGCTGTTCACGTCTCTGTCTTCCGTCCTCCTGGCTCCTCAGTCCGGCGCAAGGGCAGGGCCGTGTCGACCCTGCCGGACTGACCTGCCTGCGGCCCAGCTTGACACAGCCGCCCCGGCGCCCCTGACCGGCGGTTGGTGGCCGGTCAGGGGCGCGCAGCCCGATCGGGACGCGCCGAGCCGTCGAGGGTCCGGGTCGTGGCCCGTGCCGGAGCCGCAGGTCGGAGGCGGAAACCGCTGATCCGCCGGGGTCCGTGCCTTGCCGGACCGGGGTATTGATCTTCCCGGCCGAGGGTTTTCGCCCCGCGCCGGGGCTGCTGCCGATTGCGCCGAACGGAGTGTCCGCCTCGTGTTCGGGGGAGTCGGTAGTGCCGAGAATCACCACGGCGGGCAAACCCGCCACCATGTCGCATTCGGACGTGTCCGGTTCGCACCGTCCGTTCGGGGGCTCGCATTCGGACCAACCGCCCGGGATCGTGGGCAGGCCCCGAACCGAGGAGATGGCATGGCGACGTTGTTGCAGCAGGCCTTCCGTCGCAAGCCGGTGAGAAAGATGGCCGCGGAGAGCGGACTCGACGGCCACGGCGGTGGCCAGCTCGCCCGCAGCATCGGGCTCTTCCAGCTCACCATGATCGGCGTCGGAGCGACGATCGGGACGGGCATCTTCTTCGTCCTGACCGAGGCCGTCCCGGTCGCCGGGCCCGCGGTCGTCTGGTCGTTCGTGATCGCCGGGGTCGTCGCGGGCCTGACCGCGGTCTGTTACGCG
This sequence comes from Pseudonocardia xinjiangensis, assembly GCF_012911925.1. Lineage (GTDB taxonomy): Bacteria > Actinomycetota > Actinomycetes > Mycobacteriales > Pseudonocardiaceae > Pseudonocardia > Pseudonocardia xinjiangensis. The sequence continues at coordinate 7,143 of NZ_JAAXKY010000218.1, forward strand.
GAGCTGGCCAGTGCGGTGCCGGTCTCCGGGTCGTCGTACTCCTACGCCTACGCCACGCTCGGCGAGGTCGTCGCCATGGGGGTGGCGGCATGCCTGCTGCTCGAGTACGGCGTGTCGTCCGCGGCCGTCGCGGTCGGCTGGTCGCAGTACCTCAACCAGCTGCTGGGCAACCTGTTCGGGTTCCGGATCCCCGACGTCCTCTCCCAGTCGCCGGAGGGCGGCGGCGTGCTCAACCTGCCCGCCGTCGTGCTCGTGACGCTGTGCGCGCTGCTGCTCATCCGAGGGGCGAGCGAGTCGGCGACGGTCAACGCGATCATGGTCGTCATCAAGATCGCGGTCCTGGTGATGTTCGTCGTCATCGGCATCACGGGCTGGAACACCGACAACTTCGCCGACTTCGCGCCGTTCGGGGTCACGGGCATCACCGGGGCCGCCGGCATCATCTTCTTCGCCTACATCGGTCTAGATGCCGTGTCGACCGCGGGGGAGGAGGTGAAGAACCCCCGCCGGACGATGCCATTGGCGATCATCCTGGCGCTGGTCACCGTGACGGTCGTCTACGTGGCCGTCGCCCTGGTGGCGGTCGCGGCCCAGCCCCAGGCCGAGTTCGCGGGCCAGGAGGCCGGGCTCTCGGCCATCCTGGAGAACGTGGTCGGCGCCAGCTGGCCGGGCACCGTGCTCGCGGCCGGGGCCATCATCTCGATCTTCAGCGTCACCCTCGTGACGATCTACGGCCAGACCCGCATCCTGTTCGCGATCGGCCGGGACGGCATGCTGCCGCGCTTCTTCCAGAAGGTGAACGCCCGCACCAGCACCCCGGTGAACAACACGATCGTCGTCGCGGTCGCCGTGGCGCTGCTGGCCGGGCTCCTCCCGATCAACTTCCTTGCCGAGATGACGAGCATCGGCACGCTCGTGGCGTTCCTCGTCGTCTCCATCGGTGTGATCATCCTGCGGCGCACCGAACCGGGTCTGCCTCGCGGGTTCCGGGTTCCCGGCTACCCGGTCACGCCGATCCTGTCGATCGCGGGCTGCGTCTGGATCATCGTCGGCCTGCGGCCGATCACCATCGCGGTGTTCGCGATCTGGGTGGCCGTCGTGCTCATCTGGTACTTCACCTACGGGATCCGGCACTCGCGGCTGCGCACGACGACCACCGACACCGTGGGGGACGTGCTGTGACTCTCGTGGTCGGGCTGCCGCGCGACGAGCGCGCCACGGCGGCCATCCACCTCGGCGGCATGCTCGCCCGCTCGCTCGACGAGGACATCGTGGTGTGCACCGTGGTGCCGCCGCCGTGGCCACCCGGCATGGGCCGGGTCGACGCCGAGTACCAGGAGTACCTCGACCGCAGCGCGACCGACGCCATCGACCGGGCCCGCGCCCTAATGCCGGCCGACTGCGCCGCCACGTTCGTCGTCGCCGGCGCGCGCTCGACGTCGGCCGGGCTGCTCGAGGTCGCCCACGGGCACGGCGCGCGCCTGCTGGTGCTCGGGTCGTCCACCGCGGGGGTGCTCGGCCGGGTCGCCTTCGGCAGTGTCGCGGACCGGCTGCTGCACAGCTCACCCCTCCCGGTCGTGCTCGGCCCCCGCGGGTTCCGCTGCCGCCCCGACAGCAGGGTGCGCCGGGTGACGGCCGCGTTCGGCGCCACCGAGGGCTCCGCCGAGCTCGTCATCGCGGCTGCGGGGGTCGCGGCGCAGGCCGGCGCCGCCCTGCGCGTCGCGTCCTTCGCCGTGCGCCCGCGCACGCCGCTGACGGCGGGGATCGGCTCCCGCGCCGAGGACGCCGTGACGCACGGGTGGGCCGCTGACGCCGAGCAGGCCCAGCACGCCGTCCTGGGGCAGGTCGAGCGGCTGCCGCGCCGCCCGTCCGCGATCGGGTCGGTGGTCGGGTACGGCACCGACTGGGCGGGGGCGATCGAGGAGATC
>NZ_JAAXKY010000219.1 GCF_012911925.1 Pseudonocardia xinjiangensis
GTTCCGGTGCGGGTGGGTGCAGCGGTCACGGGTGCCTCCTCGGTGGACGTGCCACCGAGTGTTCGCCGCCAGCCGGGTCGGGTCGGGCCGGTGCACCCCCTGATCGGGGCGGGGGCCCTCCCCCCGTGGCGGCGCTCAGGCCCCCGCGTCCAGCCCTTCGCGCAACCGCTGCGCGCCCGCGCCGCCGTAGCGGTCGAGCACGCGCTGCCGCATGGTCGGGTCGGCGCGCGGCACCGGTTCGAGGAAGACCTCCTGGAGGTCGGGGAAGCGGTCGTGCAGCTCGATGTCGATGTCGACACACGCCCGCTCCAGTGCGGCCGCGTCGAGCGAGTCGGCGAAGTCGAGCCGTGCGCAGAGCAGCACCTGGTCGGTGCCCACGGTCATCGTGAGCAGGTCGACGACCGCGTCGACCTCGGGCCGGGCGGCGAGTGCGTCGCGCAGCGCGTAGACGGTGCGCCGGTCGGCCTGGCGCCCGATCAGCAGGCCGGCGTTGGTCCGGCCCAGGATGAACGCCACCCCGCTGAGCAGCAGGCCGATGAGCACCGACGCCAGCCCGTCCCAGAAACCCGAGCCGGTGAGCTGGTGCAGTCCCACGCCGCCGAAGGCGAGCAGGAGACCGATGAGCGCCGCGCTGTCCTCGAAGAACACGCTCTTCACGGTCGGGTCGTCGGTGTTGCGCAGCCACGCGCGGAAGCCGACGTCCTCGGCGGCGGCCTCGTTGCGTACCTGGCGCACCGCCTGCAGCCAGGACGCCCCTTCGAGCAGGAACGACACGCCGAGCACCGCGTAGGCCACCCACGCCAGGGTCTGCTCGGCATCGCTGCCGAGCATCGCGCGGATCCCTTCGATGAACGCGAACACGGCTCCGGAGACGAAGATGCTCACCGCCGCGATCAGCGCCCAGAAGAAGCGGGCCTTGCCGTAGCCGAAGGGGTGGCGCTGGTCGGGGCGGCGGGCCGACTGGCGCAGCGCGGTGAGCAACAGCAGTTCGGTGGCGGTGTCCGCGACGCTGTGCGCGGCCTCCGCGAGCATCGCCGCCGAGCCGGTGAGCAACCCCGCCACCAGCTTCAGCACCGCGATCAACGCGTTCGCCCCGGTCGCGACCAGGACGGTGAACGTGCTCTCGCCTCCGCTGCCTTGCGGCTTCTCCCCGGGCGCCTCCCGTGGCTTCTCCTCGTGCACGGGCCGAGGCTAGGCGTCCGCATGGCCCGGTGCTCAGCCACGGTGCGCTTCGCCACAGCGCCCCTGCCTGCGGCCGGCGCCGGACCACCGCAGGCCGGACCCGGGGCTACCGTCGTGGGCGCGCGCGTACCTTCCCGAGCGAGAGGAGCGTCCCGTGACCGACCCGCAGACCCTCCCGGACGACCTGCCGCGGCCCGTCGACGACGGAGCCGCCGACCACCTGGCCGGCACCACCATGCCTGCGGTCGTGCTGCCCACCACCGCAGGCGACACGCTCGACCTCGCCGCGTTCGGTGCCGGCCGCACCGTCCTCTACATCTATCCGCTCACCGGCAGGCCGGGCGCCGACCTGCCCACCGGGTGGGACGAGATCCCGGGTGCCCGGGGCTGCACTCCGGAGACGTGCGGGTTCCGCGACCACTACGAGGATCTCCGGGCGGCAGGCGCGCGAGCCGTCTACGGCCTGTCCAGCCAGGACACCGCCTACCAGCGCGAGGTCGTCGAACGCCTCCGGCTGCCGTTCGCGATGGTCTCCGACGAGACTCTCCGGCTCGCCGCAGCGCTGGACCTGCCGACGTTCGAGGCCGACGGGATGACGCTCTACCGGCGCATCACCCTGGTGGTGCGCGACGGAACGATCGAGCACGTCTTCTACCCGGTGTTCCCACCCGGAGAGCATGCCGAGCAGGTGCTCGGCTGGCTCCGCGAGAACGGCACCGGCTGAGAACCGGGGTCACCTCCCTGCGAGCCGCTCCACCACCGGCGCGAGCTGCTCGAAGAACGCGCCGTTGACGCTGATATAGGAGACGCCGAGGGCGTCGCGGCGCCGCTGCAGCTCGTCGGCCATCTCCGTGGTGCTGCCGCGGAGCATCACGAGCGAGTCGTGCTCGATCAGCGTGGCGGCGTCCGCGCCGACGAAGCTCTGGGTCCACGGCGGCACCTCGGTGCCCACGACGAACAGGTTCATCGCGAGCTCGATGGCGTCTGCCCGGTCGCCCGCGGCGTTCCGGAGCGTGCGCACCATGCCCGCCAGCTCGTCCCGGGAGGCGAGCGGCGCAGCGGCGAGCGTGACGATGTCGGCCTTGTCCGCGGCGACCGCGAGCGCCTTGGGGCCGCCCGCGGCCACCAGCACGGGGGTGCGGCGCTCGGTGCCGTCGAGCTCACGCAGGTGGTCGATGCTGTCGGCCACCTGCTGGAGCCGCTCCGCGGCGGTGCCGAACGGGACGCCGAGGCTCTCGGTGAACTCCCGGACGGCCGGGCGCCCCGTGCCGATGCCGAACTCGAACCGGCCACCGGTGAGGACCGAGAGGCTGTGGCCCTCCCAGGCGGCCGATCGGGGCGGACGCAGCGGGCTCGCCAGCACGAAAGTGCCGACGCGGAGGTCCTTGGTGGCGCTCGCCGCCACGGCGAGCGAGGGGAACGGTGCCAGCAGCTGCAGGCCGTCGGGCATCAGGAGGGACGAGTAGCCGAGCTCCTCGGCGCGCCGCGCGGACGCGATCCACTCGTCGGGACCGCCGGTGGGCGTCGCCACGACCCCGAACCGGAACGCTCTGTCGCTCATCTTTCCCTCCAGGCAGAAGATCGTTACATCTACGAATGATTGACGGGTTAGAACGATTTGTCAACTGGTACGGTCGGCCGGTGACCGCGTCCCCCCGGCGTCTCGAGGACCCTCCCGGGGCCGCCTTCCTGCTCGCCGCGCTCGGCGCGCACGCCGCCGCCCGCTTCGCCGAGCGGATCGCCGCCCTGGACCTGACGCCCCCGCAGACCGGCCTGCTGCGGGCGATCGCCGCCACCCCCGGCCAGAGCCAGCAGGCCTTGGCCCAGCTGCTCGGCACCCCGGCGAGCCGTCTGGTGGGCCTGGTGGACTCCCTCGCCGACCGGGGGCTGGTGGAGCGCCGGCGCAACCCGGCCGACCGGCGGCTGCACGCCTTGCACCTCACCGCCGACGGCGAGGCGCTCGCGGAGCGGATCGAGGCCGTCGGCCGCGAGCACGACGACGCGATCCTCGGCAGCCTGGAGGACGAGGAGCGGGCCCGGCTGCGCGCCCTCCTCGCCCGGATCGCCGAGGACCAGGGCCTCACCCCGGGCGTGCACCCGGGCTACCGGCGGCTCTGAGCCGGGCCCGTGCGCCGCCGCCGGAGGTGTGCGCCACCGACACATCCGGCGCGGCATCCGTGGTGTCTCCGCACCGCGCGTAAGCGCCCCGGCAGACGTACCGTCGTCCGGCATGACCCCTTCGACACCGGTGCTGGCCGACCGCACCGCGCTGGTCACCGGTGCGGCGTCGGGCATCGGCGCCGCGATCGTGCGACGGCTCGTCAACGACGGCGCGACGGTGCTCGCGGTCGACCGTGACGAGGCAGGCCTCAAGGTGCTCGCCGAGGCCGTGCCCCAGGTCGAGCCCGTGCCCTGCGACCTCGCCGACCTCGCCGCGGTCGACGCGCTACCTGCCGCCGTGGACGTCCTGGTCAACAATGCCGGCCTGCAGCACGTCGCCCCGCTGCACGAGTTCGATCCCGAGCGCTTCTCCCTGATCCTGCGGGTGATGCTGGAGGCGCCGTTCCGGCTGGCCCGCCTCACGCTGCCGCACATGTACGACCGCGGCTGGGGCCGGGTCATCAACATCTCCAGCGTCCACGGCCTGCGGGCGAGCCCCTTCAAGTCGGCCTACATCAGCGCGAAGCACGGCCTGGAAGGGCTGTCCAAGGTGATCGCGCTCGAAGGGGCGGCGCACGGCGTCACCAGCAACTGCATCAACCCCGCCTACGTCCGCACACCGCTTGTCGAGCGGCAGATCGCGGACCAGGCTCGCACGCACGGCATCGACGAGGACGCCGTCGTCGAGCAGGTGATGCTCGGCCCGGTGGCCGTGAAACGGCTCGTCGAGCCCGACGAGGTGGCCGAGCTCGCCGCGGTGCTCTACGGCCCGGCGTCGTCGTCCATCTCCGGATCGTCGCTGTCCATGGACGGCGGCTGGACCGCTCACTAGGAACACCGGGAGACAACGTGGTCGACAGGGAACAGCCCCGCAGCAACATCATCAAGGTGGTCGCGGCCAGCATGGCCGGCACCACCGTCGAGTGGTACGACTTCTTCCTCTACGGCGTGGCCGCCGCCGTGGTCTTCCCTGCGGTCTTCTTCCCCTCGAGTGACCAGGCCGCCGGCACGCTGCTCGCGCTGGGCACGTTCGCCATCGGGTTCATCGCGCGGCCGATCGGCGGCATGGTGTTCGGTCACTTCGGTGACAAGATCGGCCGCAAGACGCTCCTGGTGGTCAGCCTGGTGATGATGGGGGTCGCCACCTTCGCGATCGGGCTCCTACCGGGGTACGCGACGATCGGTATCGCGGCCCCCCTGCTCCTGGTGGTGCTGCGTCTCGTGCAGGGCTTCGCGCTCGGCGGCGAGTGGGGCGGGGCGGTGCTCATCGTCTCCGAGCACGGCGACCCTGCGCGTCGCGGCTACTGGGCGAGCTGGCCCCAGGCCGGCGTCCCGTTCGGTCAGCTCCTCGCCAACGGCCTGCTGTTCCTGCTGTCCGCCGTGCAGAACGACGCCGACTTCATCTCGTGGGGCTGGCGGATCCCGTTCCTGCTGTCCGCGGTGCTGGTGCTGATCGGACTCTACGTGCGGCTGTCCGTGGAGGAGTCGCCGCTGTTCAAGGAGGCGCAGGCCCGGGCGGCGAAGCTCGCCGCCGCAGGCGAGAAGGAGGCCCTGCCGATCGTCGAGGTGTTCCGCCGCTACCCGCGCGAGGTGTTCACCGCGATGGGCGCCCGCTTCGCGGAGAACGTCTCTTACTACATCTTCACCATCGTCATCACGACGTACGTGACGCAGCGGCTGGGCCTGTCCAGCTCGTTCGTCCTCGGGGCCGTGCTGATCGGTGCAGCCGTGCACCTGGTCACGATCCCGATCTGGGGCGCGCTGTCCGACCGGATCGGGCGCAAGCCCGTCTACCTGCTCGGGGCCGCGGGCGTCGGGGTCTGGGCGTTCGTGTTCATCGCGCTCGTCGACACCGGGAACTTCGCGCTCACCGCGCTGGCCGTCGTCGGCGGGCTCGTGTTCCACGGCGCGATGTACGGCCCGCAGGCCGCGTTCCTGTCCGAGCTGTTCGGGACGAAGGTGCGCTACTCCGGGGTGTCGATCGGCTACCAGCTCGCGTCGGTCGTCGCGGGCGGCCTGGCCCCGATCATCGCGGTGGCCCTCTACACCACGTTCGACAGCGGCTACGCGGTCTCGGTGTACGTCGCCCTCAGCGCCGCCGTGTCGATCTTCGCGGTCGGCACGTACGCCGAGACGCGCACCCGCGACCTCGCGGCGGATCCCGCTGTCTCCGGCAGCGCGGCTCGCTGAGCTGAGACGAGACTCGTCGGACCGGCACCGGAGTCGTCCGCGACCCGGTGCCGGTCCGGCGGCGCACGACGCACGTCGGTGAGGCGACGGCGATCATCACGACGTTCCAGGCCGACCACCCAGAGCTGCCGACCGAGGACCGTCCCGCCGCCATGAGGTCCGTTCTCCACGCCCCCGTGCTGCTGGCCGGCACAGACCCGAACCGCTGACCTCGGGCGCTACCGGCAACCCGCCGCGGGGTCGATCCGTGCCAGGCTGCGGAGACGCGAGACGGGAGGCAGTGTGTACGAGCACGCGCCGCGAGGGACCGGTCAGGACGCCCACGGTGATCACCGGACGGCGCCCCCGATCCACCCGCGGACCGGGAACCGGAGGACGGCCCGGCTGCTGACGCTCCAGCGCACGGCCGGCAACGACGTGGTGCCCGTGCAGCGGCGGCTGCGCCTGGCGGACCGCGACATCGGCGCGGAGGGAAAACAGGCCGCCACGGAGACCTGGCGCCGGGTGGAGGCGCTGCCGAGCTACCGAGGACGCACTCGTGAGGAACAGGACCAGATGCGCAAGCAGTTCTGGAAATGGGTCTTCACCGAGTTCAGAGCCCACTGTCCGCGCATGGATCCGTCCGATCGGCCGAGAGCGTTCCGGGCGGTGCTCCAGTCCTTCACCACGCTGGCGGAGCTCGGGATCCAGGGCTGACGGCCGGAGTTGCCGTCCCTGTGGCTCTCTCCTCCGACTCTCCTCCCGCCGGGGGCGGTGGCATGATCACCGCCGTGTCCCGGACCGCGCTGGAGCTGCTGCGCCTGCTCGCGCAGGACGCTCCCGCCGAACGGATCGACGAGCAGTCGCGGGCACTCGCCGAGGCCGACCCGCAGACCGCGGCGGTGGCCCGCGAGCTCGCGTTGCGGGTGCGTAGCGGGATCGACGCGCAGCGCAGGCGGGAGGCCGAGCTGTCGGCGCTCGTCGACATCGCGCGCGACCTCGCGTCCCGGCCCGAGCCCGGCGGGGTGCTCGATGCGATCGTGCGGCGCGCCCGCAGCCTGCTGAGCACCGACGTCGCCTACCTGACCCTCGCCGACGCCGAGCAGGGCGACACGTTCATGCGGGCGACGGCCGGGTCGGTCTCGGCGGCGTTCCAGGCGTTGCGGCTGCCGCAGGGCGCAGGCCTCGGCGGTCTGGTGGCGCAGACCCGGCGGCCGTACTGGACCGCCGACTACCCGGGCGACGAGCGCTACGCCCACACCTCCGAGATCGACTCGGCCGTGGACGAGGAGGGGCTGGTCGCGATCTGCGGCACCCCGCTGCTGGTGGACGGCGAGTTCGTCGGCGTGCTCTTCGCGGCCAACCGCAGCCGCCGCCCGTTCAACCGCAGCGAGGTGGCGCTGCTCGGCTCGCTCGCCGCGCTCGCCGCCGTCTCACTCGTGCAGTCCCGGCGCGCCGCCGAGACGGCCCAGGCGCTGGCGGCCCTGTCGAGCGCACACGCCGGGATCGAGCAGGCCGCGGCGGCGCACGACCGGTTCGCCGGTGTGGTGCTGTCCGGCGGCGGGGTGGACGACATCGCGGCCGCGCTCGGCGAGCTGCTGGGCTGCTGGGTGGCGGTGCTCGACGTCGACGACCAGCGGATCGCCTCGCACGGTCCCGCTCCCGCGCCCGGCCCCGACCACGACCCGCTGGCCACGGCGGAGGCGGTGCGCCATTCCGCCGCGTCGGGCCGGCTCGCGGAGGCGGGCGGGGTGTGGGCCGTCGTGGTGAGCGCGGCCGGCCAGCGGCTCGGCACGCTCGTGCTCGGCGGCTGCGCGCCGCTGGACAGCGGGCAGGGCCGCACCGTGGAGCGGGCGGCGATGGTGACCGCGCTCGTGCTGCTGTTCCGGCTCCGCGCGGCCGAGGCCGACCAGCGGGTGCGCACCGACCTGCTCGCCGACCTGCTCGGGCGCCCGGACGGCCAGATCGACGGCGCACTCGTCGAGCGCGGACGGTTGCTCGGGCTGCGACTGCAGACCCCGCACGTGGTGGCCGTGTGCCGCGGCACGCGGCGAGGGCTCCACCTGGCCGCAGCCACCGCGGGGGACGGCCGCGGGCTCGCGGGTGAGCACCACGCCGAGATCGTCGCCGTCGTGCCGGGACGCGACCCCTCCGCCGTCGCGGCTGTGCTGTCCCGTCGTCTCGGAGCGGACGACGCCCAGGTCACCGTGGGTGCCACCGGTCCGGTCGTCCCGGCCGCCGGCCTGCGCGACGCCTACGCCGAGGCCCGTCGCGTCACGGACGCACTGGCGGCGATCGGGATGCGCGCAGGCTCGGCCCACGACCTGGGGTTCGCGGGGCTGGTGACCAGCACCCCCGGCGACGTCGAGCGCTACCTGCACCGCGTCCTCGGCTCGGTCACGGAGTACGACACCCGGCGGGGCAGCGACCTGCTCGGCACGCTGGAGGCGTACTTCGCGGCGGGCGGCAGCCCCCGCCGGGCGGCGAGCGCGCTCCACGTCCACGTCAACACGGTGGCGCAGCGGCTCGACCGGATCGCGTCGCTGCTGGGCACCGACTGGCAGGGCCCGGACCGGGCGCTGGAGATCCAGCTGGCGCTGCGGCTGCGCAGGATCCGCGCGGGCTAGCTCCACCGCGTCCACAAGATCAACGTGCAGTCGTTCACCCCGCGATCGTGAACGAGTGCACGTTCGGCCCGATGACAGGAGGGCTCGTGACCGCGTCGAACCCGTTCCTCGGGGCGCTGACGGGCGAGTACTACGCCCTGGGCCGCCCCGACTACCACCCGGCCGCGGTCGGGGCGGTGGCCCGGCTGCTGGACCTCGGTGATCCGGTCAGCCTCGCCGTGGACATCGGGTGCGGCACCGGCATGTCCACGCGCGCGCTCACCGCCGTCGCGGCGCAGGTCGTCGGGCTGGACGTCTCGGCGTCGATGCTGCGCGCCGCAGCCCCGGCCGCCGGGGTCGGTTACCTGCAGGCCGGCGCCGAACGTCTCCCGCTGGCCTCGTGCTCGGCCGGGCTCGTCGTCACCGCCGCCGCGTTCCACTGGTTCGACCAGGCACGAGCCCTCGCCGAGGTGGCCCGCGTCCTTCGTCCGGGCGGCGGGTTCGCCGTGTACTCCGACTTCTTCAGCGGCCGGCTCGGCGGCGCCGATGCCCTCACGGACTGGCTCGCCGGCACCTACGGGCCGCGCTACCCGGGGCCGCCGAGACACAGCCACTTCGACCGCGACGCGGCGGACGTCGCCGGGCTCGCGTTCGTCGGGTCGGAGGAGCTGCGGTACGACGTGCCGATGACCGCGGACGCGCTGGCGGACTACCTGCTCAGCCAGAGCAACGCGACCAGCGCGATCGACGACGGCCGCACCACACGCGCCGAACTGCGCGCATGGCTCCTCGCCGAGTTCGAGCCGCGGATGCCGGCCGAGGTCGTCCGGGCCCAGTTCACGTGCACGGTCTGGTGCAGCCGGAAGTGACCAGGCGGGCACCCCGCGGCGGGGCGACTCACCCGCGCGAAACGGGCGACTCGCGGGGCAGGGGCGGGCGACTCG
>NZ_JAAXKY010000021.1 GCF_012911925.1 Pseudonocardia xinjiangensis
CGCGGACGACACGCCGTACTCGAGCAGCAGGCATGCCGCCACCCCCATGGCGACGACCTCGCCGAGCGTGGCGTAGGCGTAGGAGTACGACGACCCGGAGACCGGCACCGCACTGGCCAGCACCGCGGGACCGCTCGAGCGTGTGTTCATCGGCTCCCGCTCGTCGCGGATCGTCCGGCACTCGCCGGTGCCGGTGGTGGTGGTCCCGCGCGGTGCGGCGCAGGCGCTCGCCGAGCGGGCGGGGCGGGGGTAGCCCGCGGGATGAAGCCCTTCACGTACGTCATGACCGGTCTCCCTCGCCGAGTGCATCGCGTGTCCGGCCGATTCCCGGCCGCCACCAAAACGTAGGTCCGCCGGATCGCCGTGTCGTCGGGCGAGCGCCGTAGCCCCGGTGGAGAAACTCTCCACCCGAGCCGCGGTACCGGCATCGGGCGCCGGCCGGCTCGGAACTGTTCGATGCACACCCGGGGTCGGCGATCATAATTTCCGCAATAGGGACGAATGTACTTCCCGGTGCGGGGTCCATCGAGTGCGGCGGGCCGAAATGGTTATTGAAGGACTGGCGTGGTCGAACTAGTCTGAGCCGCATGAGGAAACGACACTGTCGTCGGAGCTCGCCCCATCGGTTCAGTGCGCGGCGGAAACTGCCGGCCGCATGATCACCGAGCTTCTGATCCTCAGCTTTGCGCTCAGTCTGGACAATTTCCGGGTGGCGATCGCGCTCGGCACGGTGCCGTTCGGTTTTCGCCGTGCGGTGCAGGTCGCTCTGACGTTCGGGCTGTGGGACGGCGTAATGCCGTTGGTGGGCCTGCTGGTCGGCAACTACGTCGGCGAGACCACCGGTACGGTCGCGGAGTACGTGGGGTCGGCCGCGCTGGGCGGGTACGGTTTGTATCTTCTCATCGGAGCGCTGCGCAAACCTGAACCCGAACAGGTGGACCAGCCGTGGGCACTGTTCGGAATCCCGTTGTCCTTGAGCCTGGACAATCTGCTGGCCGGCGCCGGGCTGGGACTGCTCGGATTCTCTCCCTGGATCTCGGCGACGGTGTTCGGGGTCACCACGGCCCTGATGTCGTTGGTCGGGCTGCAACTCGGTCGAGCCGCGGCCCGGCTCATCCGCATTCGCTCAGATCTGCTGAGTGGTATCGCACTCATCGTCGCGGCCATCGTGCTGCCGATAGCGTTCGGCAACTAGCGCGGGGCATGGCCGGGCGCCGGCCGCGGCGTGGTCCGACCGGCCGTCACGGCCGTGCTGGAGCCCGCCCGCATCGGGAACGCGGAGGAACGTGGTCTTCGGCCCCTTTGCAGACCATGGAGGGGCGGGGTACACATGAGGTGGCGCCGGGTGATCACGCGGGACATGCGCCGCGCGGTGCCCGGCAGCGGTCGGCCCGGCGGTGACGAGCGCTCGGCGGCGTGAGCTGGGTGGGTGCTGTGCGGTGTGGGGATGGACCAAAGGCGGTTCTTCAGCATGAGCGATGTGCACCGGCTCGACACCATGTCGGGGAGTCCCGGTAGAAGCACGGTGTTCGCCGCGTGGGAGCGGTTCGTCCAGGGCGAGGATCATGTCCGTGGCGTCCGGCCCGAGGTGGTGGTCTCCTGGCATCGCTGCCGCGAGCAGTACCGGGTCGACCCACACCTGACCGAAGCTCCGCTGGCGGCGGCACACAGCGACCACACGCTCGAACAAGACGTGGTGCTGACCGAGCTGGGCGGGCTTGCGGGTGCCATGGCGCGGGAGGTGGAAGGCCTCAACGGCATCGTGACCGTCGCCGACGCCACCGGCCGGATCCTGGCCACCTGGGGTGACCAGGCCACGGTGGCCAGAGCCGCCGACGCCAACCTCGCCACCTGGTCCTGCTGGTCGGAGGCCGGGGCCGGCACGAACGGCATGGGTACGGCGCTGGAGACGCACGGCCCGGTTCTGATCAGGGGCGCGGAACACTGGTGCCAGGCGTTCCACAGCTGGGCGTGCGCGGCCATCGCCGTGCGTGACGTGGTGACCCGCGAGCCGATCGCGGTGCTCAACATCTCGTGCTGGCGCACCCCGCTGCCCGATGCCACCGGCAGGTGGCTCTCCCATGCGGTCACCCAGACGCAGAGCACGCTGAAGGGGCGCGCCCGGGACAGTGCCGCCGAACTGATCGCCGCATTCGCCCAGGTGAAAGGGCGTGCCACGGCCGCAGTGGCCGCGGTGGACACCGCGGGGAACGTGGTGATCGCCGACGAGCGCGCGAGCGTGCTCATGGGTGTGCCCAGCGAGGTGCCGGCGGTCGAGCCCACCATCAGGTGGCGCACCTCCCTGCCGGACCTGATCCGTGTCGCCCAGTACGCGAGCGGGTGCGCCGCCCAGAATCCCGACTGGGTCGGCTCGACACAGATCTTCACCCATCTCGCCGACGAGCCGGTCCCGGTCACCGTCCGGCCGGTGTTCTTCTCGGGGCAGCTGGCCGGGCACCTGATGTTGCTCGGCGCCTCCGGCGATACGCAGCCGCTCCCCACCATGGCGCCCACCCATCCGCCCGCGAGGCCGATGCACCGGGTCGTGGCGCTACGGGAGGACCGGATGGTGCTGCTGCGGCTGCCGGAGGTCTGCTTCGCCGAGTCGGACGGCAACGACGTGTGGCTGTCCACCGAGCAGGGGCGGCTGCGCGCCGCCTCCCCGGGCCTGGACAAGCTCACCAACGAGCTGGCCGACTCCGGGTTCCTGCGGGTGCACCGCCGCTACGTGGTCAACCTCAGTCGCGTCCGGGAGATCGAGCGCGGGTTCAAGGGCGAGCTGTTCCTGGTCATGGACAGCCGGGCCAACGACGTGGTGCCGGTCTCCCGGAGGAACACGCCCGCCGTCCGTGACGCACTGGGGCTCTGACGTCGCGGGACGCCCGTACGGGCCCCGCATCCGGCGTCCCGGGCGCAGGTCATGGGGTCACCAGAACTTGATGCCGGCGGCCTTCAGCCGGCGCCGGTGCTGCCGCACGGCGGTCTCGATCGCGGCGGGTGTGATGAGGTCCCCCCACACCTTCGCGGCCGTCTCCCCCTGCTCGAGCAGCATGTCCGCCTCGTCCGGGCCGATATCGGCGCGCTGGACGATGCGCGACCCGAACCCGATGTGCCAGCGCTCGTCCCGCAGGACCAGCTCGCATCCCTTGTGCACACCCGGCAGCTTGACGGACAGGCTTTCGAGCGCCTCGAGCATCGCGTGCTGTCCCGCCAGGAGGACCACGCCCTCGATCACCATGTGGTAGAGCCCGACCGCGGCGGACAGGGAGCCGTGGTTCTCGGCGAGCCGCCCGGCGGTGGCCGGCAGGCGTTCCTCGAACAGGTCGACGAGGTCGCTGCTGACGAGGCTGCGCAGAGCGTCGCGCCGTGCGGCGGGGTCGGCCCCCGGGACGCCGGCGACCTCGGCGGCGACGAGGTCGAAGAAGCGGGCGTGGCGCGCCTCGTCACGGAGCTGGGCGCGGAAGGCCGCCTCCATCGAGCTGTCCGACGCGGCCGCCTGGTAGGCGGCGAGCTCCCCGGACACCGCTGTCTCGGCGATGACGAAGCCCGCGATCAGCCCGAGGACCCTGGCGCTCTCGGCGTCGGTGAGCTGCGGCCAGGCCTCGCGGTCGGCCGAGTAGTCGAGGGCTGTCTCGTCCCACTGCAGCGACTCGGCGAGTGTCACGAAGTGGTCGTATCCGGCGATCACGACTCAAGGCCTCCGTCCTCCGGGAACTCGCCCGGCTCCAGCTCGCGGAAATCCGCTTTCGTGGCACCACAGATGGGACACATCCAGTCGTCAGGGATGTCCTCGAAGGGCGTGCCTGGGTCGATGCCGCTGTCCGGGTCGCCCTCCTCGGGATCGTAGATGAATCCACAGGGGATGCAGACCCATCGCGTGGTCACCGGTTCGGCCTGGGTCCGTCCGCTGACGCTCATGCCGGGCTCAGCCGCGGTGCGGGCGGGCGACCAGCAGCTCGTCCACCGGGCGGGAACCCGCGTTGGCCTTCTCCACCGCCTCGGTCACGAGCCCGTGGTCGGGGGAGAGGTGGCAGACCGGGTCGGTCCGGGTGGCGTCGCCGGTCAGCTGGAACGCCTGGCACCGGCACCCGCCGAAGTCGAGCTCGCGGCGATCGCAGGTGCGGCACGGGTCCTGCATCCAGCCGGTGCCGCGGAACGCGGTGAACATCGGCGACTCGTCCCAGATCGTCGCCAGGGAGTCCTCGCGGACGCTGGCCCGGGGCAGCGGGAGCGTCTGCGCGGCCGGGCAGGGCAGCGCGTCGCCGTTGGGCGCCACGGTGAGCTGGCGCGACGCCCAGCCGCCCATGCACGGCTTCGGGTACTCGCTGTAGTAGTCCGGCAGGACGTGCACGATCTCCATCCGGCCGCCCAGGCGGGCCCGGGCGTCGCGCACGACCTCCTCGGCACGGGCGAGCTGGTCGCGGCTGGGCAGCAGCGCGGCCCGGTTCCGCAACGCCCACCCGTAGTACTGGGTGTTGGCCAGCTCGACGCGGTCGGCATCCAGCTCCTCGACCAGCGCCACGATCTCGGCGATCCGGTCGATGTTCTGCCGGTGCAGCACGACGTTGACGGTCAGCGGCCAGCCGAGGTCCTTCACCACGGCGGCGGCCTTGAGCTTGCGCTCGAACGACGGGATGCCCGCGATCCGGTCCGACGTCGCCGGCTCGTCGGCCTGCACGCTGACCTGCACGTGGTCGAGCCCCGCCGCCCTGAGGGCCTCGGCCCGCGGGCGGGAGAAGCCGATCGCGCTGGTCACCAGGTTGGTGTACATGCCCAGCTCGGCGGCCGTGCGCACCAGGTCCACCAGGTCGCGGCGCAGCAGCGGCTCGCCGCCGGAGAGGTGGCACTGCAGCACGCCCATCTCTGCTGCCTCGGTGAACACGCGCTGCCAGTCCGCCGTGGACAGCTCGTCGTCGTAGGCGGCGAGCTCCAGCGGGTTGGAGCAGTAGGCACAGGCCAGCGGGCAGCGGTAGGTGAGCTCGGCCAGTAACCCGAAGGGCCTGTCCATCACATCGTCTCCTCGAGGATGACGTGGCGGCGGGCGGCCATGCGGACCAGGAAGTCCCGCACCTCGTCGTCCACCGGTCGCTGGTAGCGGGCACGCAGCTCGTCCACGATCGCGGCGACCGTCCGGGACCCGTCGCACAGGCCGACGACGTCCGCGCCGGTTGCGTTGAGGACGATCACCGACTCCGGTGCGAGCAGGACGTGCTTGCCGCGTGAGCGGTCGAAATGCAGCCGTAGGTGCGGCCCGAGCCGGGGACGGACCGTGTCCGGCGGCAGTGCGGATAGAGGGGCCGGGGCGGCCGGGGTGAGCCCGGTGTCATTCGGCATAGGCCTGGTCGATCGCGTCCATCATGGACCAGAGCACGTCGCACTTGAACGACAGCGCCTCCACGGCGCGGTCCTGCGCGTCGGGGGTCAGGCAGTGCGCGGTGACGACCTCCAGCGCGTGCTCGGAGTCGCGCGGCGCCTGCTCGAGCCGGGCCCGGAAGTAGGCCAGCCCGTCCGGGTCGATCCAGGTGTAGCAGCGCTCGAACGCGGCCAGGCGCTCGGCCATCAGGTCCGGTGCGAACAGCTCGGTAAGCGACGACGCGACCGCGTCCACCCACGGCTTCGTGCGGGCGAACGTCACGTAGGCGTCGACGGCGAACCGCACGCCGGGCACGAGGTGGCGGTGGTCGAGGACCTCCTCGCGGGTCAACCCGCATGCCTCGCCCAGGCGCAGCCAGGCCTCGATGCCGCCCTCCCCGGCGACGACCCCGTCGTGGTCGACGATGCGGCGGATCCAGCGCCGGCGAACCTCCACGTCAGTGCAGTTGGACAGGATCGCCCCGTCCTTGCGGGGGATGTTCTCCTGGTAGTAGAAGCGGTTCGCCACCCAGCCGCGGATCTGGGCGGGGGAGAGCGTTCCCTCGTTCATCCGCACATGGAACGGGTGGGCGCTGTGGTAGCTCTTCGAGTGCGCGCGCAGGCGCTCCAGGAACGCCGTGGTACCCGGGCCCGCCGTCGCGGTCCGTCCGTTCGCCGCTACTCCGTTGCCGTTCGATGTCGTCGTCATCGTCATCGTGCCTAGACCTCCACCTCGAGCCCGTCGTGCGCCACGTCCATGCCGCCCTCGGTGACCAGGCGGCGCTCCGGAGCGTCCTCCAACAGGATCGGATTGGTGTTGTTGATGTGGATGTAGATCTTGCGGTCGATCGGTAGCGGGGACAGCAGCTCGAGGCTGCCCCCGGGGCCGCCGATCGCGAGGTGCCCCATGTCGCGTGCGGTCTTCTGAGCCAGCCCGAGCCGGATCAGCTCGTCGTCGTGCCAGGTGGTGCCGTCGATGAACAGGCAGTCGATCCCGTCGAACTCGTCGCGCACGGGCGGCGTCAGCTCCTGCACACCCGGCAGGTACACCGCCGCACGTCCGGTGGTCTCGTCGGTCAGGCGGTAGCCCACCACCCGTCCCTGGTCGTTCCCGGTGCCGAACCGGTCGTGCTTGGCCGTGGGGACGTCGAACGCCCGGTAGGAGATCCCGCCGAGCGACACCTCCCGTCCCGGGAGGACCGGGTGCCAGTCGACGGGGCAGAAGCGCTCCAGCGTGTTCAGGAACCCGGTGCCATCGCGCAGCGTCGCGTGCGTCGCGGCCGTCGCGTGCAGCTGGATGCCGCGCCCTTCGCGCAGCAGCAGCAGGCCCAGGGTGTGGTCGATCTCGGCGTCGGTGAGCAGCACCGCCTGAAGCGGCGTCACCCGCCCGTCGCCGGGATGCATGCCGGGGAACGCCTCGAACTGGGTCCGGATGTCGGGGGAGGCGTTGAACAGGAACCAGCGTCGCCCGTCCGGGCTCGCCGCGATCGACGACTGGGTGCGCGCCCGGGCCGGCCGGGACCCGTCACGGACCGCGCCGCACGTCGGGCAGCTGCAGTTCCACTGCGGGTACCCGCCCCCGGCCGCCGATCCCAGCACTCGCAGCCTCATCCCGCGTCCTCCTCCTTCGCGCGCCGTGGCGCGTGTCGTGCGTCCGAACGGAAGGAGGGGCGCCGGACCCGTCCGGTGCCCCTCCTCCGTCCTCGTACCCGTGCGTCGGCTCAGGCCTCCGAGCGGGCGATGTACATGGTCACCTCCGGGGCACACCCGATCTCTTCGAACTCGGGTGCCTCCCACTCGAGCTGGGTGATGGTGGACTCCATGCCGTCACCTCCTTTCTCCGTTGCTTCGCCGCGTGTGCGCGGTATTGCCGGCGTGTCTGTCAGTCCTCGGGCAGGGCGAAGACGAACAGCGCATCGCCCGCGTTGGCGCCGAGGAATCCGGGGAAGAAGCCCTCGACCCAGCCACCCCAGCCGGTGGGCACCGCGATGTACTGGCGGCCGTCCACGCTGTACGGGGTGGGGCTGCTGTGGTGCCCGCTCCCGCACTGGAACGACCACAGCTTCTCACCGGTCTCGGCGTCCAGGGCGACGAAGTCACCCGTCGGCGTGCCCTGGAACACCAGTCCGCCCGCCGTGGCCAGCGTCGAGGCGCACATCGGGTACTCGTTGCGCCAGCGCCACTTCTCCTCGCCGGTCAGCGGGTCGATGGCGGCCACGTACCCGTAGAAGTCCTCGAGGTCCACGGCCACGCCCGCGCCCCAGTACGGGATGCTCTCCTTGAACTCGCGGCGCCGACGGGTGGCCGTCGCCCCGACTTCCTGGACCGGCACGTAGATCAGCCCGGTCTGGGGGCTGTAGGACATGTGCGTCCATTCCTTGCCCCCGGCGGGCCCCGGCCAGAAGTGCACCGGCTCGCCCTCCTTGTCCGGATACACCTTGGGGGTGACCTTCCCGTCGGGGGTGATCTCCCCCCAGGTGATCCGGTCCACGAAGGGGAACACCCGGACCAGCTCGCCATTGGTCCGGTCGAGGACGAAGAAGTACCCGTTCTTGTCCGCGTGCGCGAGCAGCTTGCGCCCGTCGGGGGCGTCGAACAGGAGGTTCTCCATCGTGGAGTCGTAGTCCCACAGGTCGTGCGGGGTGAACTGGTAGTGCCAGCGGATCTCGCCGGTGTTCACGTCCACCGCGACGACGCTGTCGGTGTAGAGGTTGTCGCCTTCGCGGACTCCGCCGTCGAAGTCGGGCGCCGGGTTGCCCGTCCCCTGGAAGAGGAGTTCCTGCTCCGGGTCGTAGGTGGGGGTGACCCAGCAGTTCCCACCGCCGCGCTGCCACGCCTCGCCGTCGGCCGGCCAGGTCTCGGACCCGGGCTCGCCGGGCTTGGGGATCATGTAGCAGCGCCAGCGGCGCTCCCCTGTCTGGGCGTCGAACGCGTCGAGGTGCCCGCGGACCCCGAACTCCCCGCCGGAGCTCCCGATGATGACCATGTCCTTCACCAGCAGCGGCGCGACGGTACCGCTCTCCCCGGCGCGCACGTCACCGTTGACGACGTCGAAGACGATCTCGCCGTTCGTCGCGTCGAGGGCGATGAGGTGGGCGTTGAGGGTGCAGAGGTACACCTTCCCGTGCCCAACGGCCACGCCGCGGTTCACGTTCCCGCAGCACAGCGAGACGTCGTACGGGGAGGGGTACTTGAACCGCCAGAGCTCTTCGCCGGTCGTCGCGTCGATGGCCCAGACCTTGCCTTCCGGGCCCGAGACGTACATGACCCCGTCCACGACGAGCGGGGAGGCCTCGAACGAGTAGGTCGACGCGCCGGAGTGCATGCCGGTCGCGCCGGCCTGGAACACCCACGCGGGCGTCAGGCGCCGGACGTTCTCCTTGTTGATCTGGTCCAGCGTGCTGTAGCGCTGGCCGTCATAGGTGCCGTAGTAGGTGAGCCAGTTGTGTGGCTCCGAGCCCGCTTCGAGAATGCGCTCGTAGTTGACGTTCTCGGTTACCTGCGGCGCACTTCCCTTCACGGCGCTGAGTGAGGTGAGGCGGACGGCTTGACCTGCGTCGACGTAGTCGGTCATCACCTGCTCCTTTCTGCTACGGGCGCGGCTGGGCGGGACGGTCGAGCTTGGCCTCGGCTGGAACTTCCCCGCCGATGACGATCGCCCCGGTCAGGCCGCGGCCCTCGTCGTTACCGGTTGTGGAGCCGTACCAGTAGGTGCCCGGGCCCGGCAGGTTGAGCGTGGCCGTCCCCTTGGAATGGTTGACCAGCCAGATGATCAGGTGGTCCCCGATGGTGGGCAGCACCGCGCAGTGGGTGTTCTTGTCGTCGTTGATGAGGGTGAGCTCGAGCTCGCCGCCGTGGGGCAGGATGATGATCGCGGGGTCCCAGACCAGCTCGTCCTCAGGGATCCGGATGGTGGCGCGCATTCGGCCGTCAGAATCCTCCTCGGCGTGTCCGATGTTCCCCGTCCCCAGTTGCCGGCCCAGGGCGAGCCTGTTCTGCACGGCCAGGCCGGCCTCGTCCAACTGCTCTGATCGCTCGTTCGAAGTAGTCGTCATTGAGTACCCTTCTCCGTCGGCTTGTGGACACCGATACGAAATGATCTCGCAGAACGCCTTAATGGCTTATCTGGTACGGCTTTGCCGGGAGTCGGACAGGTCACTGTTCGCTCCGGCCGGCCCGATCCGCTCCAGTCAGGTGCGGGCCTCGTCATCGATCTCAGCGGGGAGTATCGAGGGGTCCCGGGCCGGCTGGCCGAGTGAAATGCGATCGAGCTCTACGACTACCGTAGCTCTGTGCGTTGTCCGCGTCGTCCACAATCGGTTCGGTGACGGCGTCCGAAATGTACTCCCACTGCAACTCCGTTGTTCAGTGTGGTATCTCGTACGTGGCTCTACTGCCGATCCAGTGCGCCCGCTGGTCGGGCCCCTGGCCTGCATGGGAGCGGCCCCGCAATGGAAACCTGCTCAGGGTCACACTCTTTGCGTAAATGTGAGACGAGAAGTACCGTACTCGCTCCAGGATTAGCCCGGCAAGAGTGGCCGCCGAGTTGTGCGACCCAGCCCCGTTCGTTGGCGAAGAGCTACCGTTCGTAGGAGCTTCTGCCCCGTTGGCGGTCGATCGGCCACACCTGGATCACGCCGCGATCACGCCGCGACTGCCCGAGCGGTGGCCGTGAGCGGGGCGCCGCGCATGCCGGGACCTCAGGAATACCGGCCGTCGGTCACCGATCCTCGGACAGTCTCGGGCGAACGGTCTCGGCGCCGGTCTTCAGGATGCGTCGGGACACGGCGGGGGAGTGACCGCTCTCAGTCCGCGGGAGCCGCCGCGCCGGTCTCGTCGCCGGGGTAGGCCAACTCGATCGCCTCCTCGGGCACGCCCAGCGCGGTGTGCAGGATGCTGCGCATGATCGGCTTGGGGACCAGGCAGTCCGCACACGCCTCCGGGCCCGCGCTGATTTGCACCTGCACGCCGGGGCCGTGCGGGCGGACCTCCATGGCGTAGTCGTCGGCGGCGAGCGTGGCGCGCAGTCCGGCGAGGGCGGTGTCGTCGATCGTCACGAGGCCGTCCCTCCTGGTGGGCCCGCACCGTCGGGCGGGCCGAAGGTAACGGCGAGCGGGCCGCTGCGGCTACGCGCCTTCCGTGCCGTGGAAGCGCGGCCCGCCCCGCGACATCTGGCGTAGCGACGGGGAGCCGTCGGTACGGTTCCCCGGCGGTCACCGCGTCCTGGCGTCGGGTAATGATCACGACGCGGCGGAACGCCGGTGGGAGAGCGGCGCTCGGGATCGTGCTGGTCGCGGTGCTGCTCGCGGCGTGCGGGGCGGTGGGGGCCAACACGGCGGCGGTCAGATGCGGGCGGTCGACCCGCTCACGGTGGAGTTCACACTGGCGGCCCCGCTCGGCGACTTCCCGGTGGTCTTCGCGCAACCGCTCTTCGCGGGCACGCTCGGCATGATCATCTCGCCTGCGGCCCTGCAGCAGTACGGCGACGACGTGGGCAACCACCCCGTCGGCGCCGGACCGTTCAGGGTCACGAGCTGGCTGCGCGACAACAAGCTCGAGCTCGTGCGCAACGACCGGTACTGGCAGCCGGGCCTGCCCCACCTGGACGGGCTCGAGTTCCGCCCGCTGTCGGACACCGAGACGCGCTACGCGTCGATGGGCAACGGGGACGTCGACATGATCTTCGGCGGCTACAACAACGAGCTCGTCCGCGCGAACGCCAACCCCGCCTTCACCGTGTACTACGGCCCGGGCAGCGGCGGCTTCTTCTTCTACTTCAACTTCGCGAGAGCCCCGTTCGACGACCGCAGGATGCGCGAGGCGGCCGTGCGGGCCATCGACCTGAACGCGCTCGCGGCGAGCCAGTACGGCAACCAGCTCGTCGGCTCCGACAGCCTCTTCGAACCCGCAGGTCGACCGCCTGCTCGACGACGCCGCGGCGACGAGTGACGCCGCGTCGCGGACGTCGGACTACCAGCAGGTTGAGCTACTCGTGAACCAGGACATCGCGTTCCTCTGGCTCAGCCGCAGCTATCTCTCGACCATCACGAAGCCCGACGTGAAGGGGATCGACCGGTACATCACGCGGGACATCGTCTACGCGACGACCTGGCTGGACCGCTGAACCACCCCGAGCGACCGCCCGGACGAGCAACACGCCGGCCGGAAAACAGGCGTAGCTGGTGGCGCGGGGTACCGTGTTCGGCCGTTTCGCGGCGAGATGGCGATACGGCGCGTTTCGCAGTAATTGTCAGGCGCCGTCTCTTCCGGCGGTGCCCATGGGCTCGTCGGGGTAAAAGACGCCCGGCTTCTTCGGAAATCGAGACCACTGCGTCGTGCGTTGGTTTCAGGTGTTCATCGGGTCGCCCGGAAATGCCGGCGGCCGACATTTAGATAAACTCCGGGCGTTGCCATTACCCAGCGTAATGAAGTCGGCGTTTCGTTTCGCAATGCGGCGGGACGATCGCCACGGCCGGCCTCGTATGGCCGAAGATCTCTGACGTTGCGTGGCGGGTTCGCTCGCCGCTGGGCCGTGCAGATGAACTACACGCCTGTTGATCTGTCTGTCGGAGTAACCCGGTAGAGTGACGAATGTTCGCGCGGGACTGCCAACGTCAGAGCCGGATCACCGCAATTCACTAGTCATTCGGTGGCTTTCTCATGCGCGACGCAACCCTTTCCCCGTGTGTTCTGAGTGAGGATGATCCTGTCATGCCTATTTCCCCCAACCAGGGCTCCAGCGCCGGCGGCACGGCCGTGACGATCACCGGTACCGGTCTCGCCAACGCGAGTGCGGTCCGTTTCGGTACGAGGCCGGGGACGATCACGGCGAACACTCCGACCTCGGTCAGCGTGACCAGCCCAGCCGGACATGGTGCCGTGGGTGTCACCGTTTCCACCCCGGGCGGCACCAGCAACCCGCTGTCCTACTTCTATCTCGAGCCGCCGACAAAGTTCAGTCTCAGTTCCGTCCAAGGTTCCACGGCCGGAGGTGAGACGGTCACCGTCAACGGCTCCAACCTGAACAACGCGACCGGGGTCGCTTTCGGGGCCAACGCCGGCACGGTCACCAGCTCCAACGCCGGCTCGATCGTCGCGACGGTCCCTGCTGGGGCCGCCGGCTCGGTGGGGGTCACGGTGACCACCCCGGCAGGCAGCACGAACGGCCTGTTCTACGAGTACGTGGCCGCACCGGGCGTCACGGCGATCGTCCCGGCCGAAGGACCGACCACGGGCGGCACCGCCACCACCATCACCGGCACCGATCTGACCGGCACGACCGAGGTCACGTTCGACGGCGTACCGGCCAGCTTCGTCGTCGTCTCGCCCACGGAGATGAGCGCGGTCACGCCGGCCGGAGCTGCCGGCACCGCGGACGTGGTGGTGACGGGCGCGGGTGGCACCGACACCCTGACCGCCGGCTACACCTATCTCGCCGGGCCTGGGATCTGAGGCATCCCATGGGACCCGGGGGGCGCCGCGAGCTCGCGGCGCCCCCCGGGTCCGTGGGCACATTGAGGAAGGAAGGGCATCATGACCACCGAAATGCCGGCCTCTTCCGGCGCCGCTAGTTCAGAAGAGCCGTCGTGCCTACGCTGACCAGCCTCAACCCGGCAGTCGGATCGACTGTCGGTGGCACGGTCGTGACGATCACCGGTACCGGGTTGACGGGATCCAGTGCAGTGACCTTCGGCGGCATACCGGCCACGTCGTTCACAGTGATCTCCGCGACCCAGGTCACCGCCACGGCGCCAGCGCACGCGGCGGGTAACGCGCTGGTCACTGTCACCGGGCCCACCGGGGTCAGCAACCCGTTGAACTTCGTGTACCAGGCCCCCGTGACGCCGGTGGTCACCACCGTCAGTCCGTCGTCCGGGCCGACTCCCGGTGGCACGGTCGTGACGATCACCGGTACCGGGTTCACCGGGGTCACCGCAGTGACCTTCGGCGGGGCACCGGCCGCGTCGTTCACGGTGAACTCCGCGACCCAGATCACCGCGACGACACCGGTGCACGCCGCCGGCGCGGCTCCCGTCGTCGTCACCAAGCCCGGCGCGAACAGCAGCAACGCTGATGTGGCGTTCTTCTACGTCAACTCAGCTGCGATCACGAGCCTGACTCCCGACCAGGGGCCCACGTCAGGGGGCACGGTCGTGACGATCACCGGTACCGGGTTCACGGGAGCCAGCGCGGTGAGCTTCGGTGGCACGCCGGCCACGGCGTTCACGGTGAACTCCGACTCCCAGATCACCGCCACCGCACCGGCACATGCAGCGGGCACGGCCCAGGTCGTCGTCACCGCACCCGGTGGCCCGAGCTCCGCAGCCGACTACCTCTACATCGCGGCTCCCGTGATCACCTCGGTGGTGCCTGATGAGGGGCCGGCAACAGGCGGAACCTCGGTGACGATCAGCGGCTCCGGCTTGACCTTCACCAGCGCGGTGAGTTTCGGGGTCAACCCCGCTCCGTTCACGGTGCTGTCCCCCACCCAGGTGGTCGCGACGGCCCCGGCGGGTGCCGGCACGGTGCAGGTCACTCTCACCACGCCGGGCGGTACCAGCAGCGGACTTCCCTACAACTACATCCCGGCACCGGAGATCTGAGCGTCAGGCGGCGTCGCCGGGGCGACGACCACTACGTCTGACCCGCGCATCCGCACCCGCGGACCAGCGGCCGCTCCCCGTGACCCCCGGTCGGCCTACGCCCCCGCGGACGGAGGCCGACCGGGGAGAGTGGCTCAGATCGCCGCGTGGGTGTCGGTCCTGACGATCGTGCGCGCGGATCATCGGCCGTGACGGGCCTCGGCAGCTTCTTCCACCGTCATGTCCTGGGTGCCGATGACGGAGAGAAGCTCCAGCTGGGCGGCACCTTCGGTGCCGGGCGGAGCGGTGAACCACAGCAGGCGCTGGTGTCCGTCCTCGCTGAACAGGCTGTGGCAGTCCACCTCGATGACGCCCAGCGCGGGGTGGACGATGCGTTTGTGGTCGGCTCGCCGAAGGGCGACGTCACGCGTCTCCCACAGCGTCGCGAACTCCTGGCTGCGCCGTCGTAGGGCGGCCACCATCCGGTTCGCCTCCGTGTCCCGGGCCTGACGGGCGACGACGGCGCGCAGGTCGGCGACGAAGACGCGCGAGTGGTGGTCGTGGTCCTCGGGCGGATGCAGCGCGCGGATGTCGGGATCGGTGAACCAGCGGTAGACGAAGCTGGTCGCTGGACCCCGTGCCACTGGCTGACGGCCGAGAAGGGCGACGGCCGACGGGTTCTGCACGAGTACCTCGTGCAGGTCGGTGATGACCTGGGCGGGAGTGGTGGTGAGCCGGTCCAGCAGGCTGAGCATCGCTGGCTGGACGTGCGCGGCCGGGCCGCGGGCCGCCGGCGGGTTCGGCCGGTTGGCGAGGTGGAACAGATGGTCGCGTTCGTCGCCGTTCAGTCGCAACGCCCGGGCGAGCGAAGCCAGGACCTGGGCCGAGGGCTGCGCGCTGCGGCCGCGCTCCAGTTCGGTGTAGTAGTCGGCGGACAATCCGGCGAGCTGGGCGACCTCCTCGCGCCGTAACCCGGGGACCCGGCGCCGGGGACCGGTGGGCAGACCGACCTCGCTCGGTCGGATCCGGTCGCGCCGGGACCTCAGGAATGCGGCGAGTTCCGGCTCGTTCACGTTCTCCATCGTCACCGATCCCGGTCGGCTGAGCCAGGGGACGGCAACCCCCGGGTAGACGCAGCCATGGCTGGCCCGGAAACACCGGCCCACGCTGACGACGCAACAAGGACGACACGTCAAGGAGAACCACAGTGCCCACCATCGGTACCCGCCGGCTCGGCGCGCACGGACCCCAGGTCTCGGCCATCGGCCTGGGCGCACTGGGCATGTCCGACCTCTACGGACCCGCTGACGAGCGGGAGAGCATCGCGACCCTGCACGCCGCGATCGACGCGGGCGTCACGCTCATCGACACCGGTGACTTCTACGGCTCCGGCCACAACGAGATGCTGATCGGTCGCGCCCTGAAGGAGCGCCGCCGCGAGGACGTCGTGATCAGCGTGAAGTTCGGGTCGCGGCGCACGCCCGACGGCGCTTTCCAACCCGTGCACTACGACGTCTCGCCCGCCGCGGTGAAAGATCGCCTGGCGTACTCGCTGCGACGCCTGGGGACCGACTACATCGACATCTACCGCCCCAGCCGGCTGAATCCGCAGGTTCCGATCGAGGACACCGTCGGCGCCATGCTGGAGATGCGGGACGCCGGCTACATCCGGTGTCTCGGCCTGTCGGAGGTCGGACCGGACACGATTCGCCGCGCCGCCGCGGTGGCTCCGATCAGCGATCTGCAGATCGAGTACTCGCTTCTGTCGCGTGGCCCGGAGAAGGCCATCATCCCGACGCTGCGCGAGCTCGGCATCGGCATGACCGCCTACGGAGTGCTGTCCCGCGGCCTGCTCAGCGGCCACTGGGACCCCGACCGGAAGCTGACCGGCGGCGATTTCCGGGCGCAGAGCCCCCGCTTCCAGGACGGAAACCTCGAGGCGAACCTGCGCCTGGTCGGCGCCCTCACCCGGGTCGCCGGGCGCATCGGGGCCACAACGAGCCAGGTCGCCATCGCCTGGGTCGCAGCCCAGGGCGAGGACATCGTCCCGCTCGTCGGCGCCCGCCGTCGCGACCGGCTGGCCGAGTCCCTCGCCGCAGCGGCCCTTGATCTCGACGAGGAGACGCTCGCCGAGATCGAGGCGGCGGTGCCGGCGGACGCCGCGGCCGGTGAGCGGTACGCGGCCTCGCAGATGGCCATCCTGGACAGCGAGAAGTCCTGACGATGCGCGCGGATCATCGGCCTTGAAGCTCCCGGCGCGCTCAGGTCTGACCACCGCGGTCTGATCTGGCGGGCGCGCTTATGCGGCGAGGTGCAGGAGTGGTTGTCGGCGAGGCCTTCGTTGGGGGTCGATCCAGGCGGGTGGGATGAGTTCGGGGAGCCCGTCGCGGATGCGTACTTCCCATTCGGAGTGGTGCTGCAGGCGGTGGCAGGCCCGGCAGAGCATGACGCAGTTGTGCAGGGCCGTGTCACCACCGTCCTGCCAAGCCTTGATGTGGTGGACCTCGCACCACGACGGCGGCCGACCGCACCCGGCGCACCCGCGGTCGCGGGCGGCGATCGCGCGGCGCAGACCGTCGGGAATCGTGCGGGTGACCCGACCGACATCGAGCGGCTGACCCTTCCCGTTGAGCACGACGGGCACGACGGCGGCGTCGCAGGCCAGCATCCGTAGCGACTCCGGGGTGAGGGTGCCGCCGAAGTCCAGGCAGGCGGCGCGGGCCCGGTTCTCCAGGTCTTCGAGCCGGATCAGCACGTTCAGGTGCGGGCGGCGCCCGCCGCACTCGGGCACATCGCCGTGGTCGAGCACGTAGCCACACACGTCGGCGAGGGCGTCGGCCTGGCGTTGCGCGGTGCTGCGGTGCTCGTCGCCAGTGGCGGGTCGGGCGTGGGCGTCGATCACGGTGGCAATGGCATCGAACATCGCCGCGTCGTCGAACCGGGCTTTGAGGGTGCCGCCGGGCTTGCCGCGGTGGCGGGTCAGGTGCAGTTCGTTGACCGGCGCGGGTGGACGGTCGTCGGGTTCGGCGCCGTCCTCGTCGAGGGCATCGACCAGCGCGGTGCCCCAGGTCTGCAGCTCCGACGGCGTATAGACCGCGGCTTTGTCGGCGAGCTGGGCTTCCGCACCGGCCCACACGTCGGGCGTGAGCCGCTCCGCGGCCGGGCTGACGAGCACGCGGGCGATCACCGCGACGTGCCGCAGCCCGGTGTGCCCGGCGGCGAACACCGCGGCGGTGGCAGGCAGCTTCGCGGGCAACGCGGTGCCATCGAGGCTCACCCGCGGGCACACCTGTTCGGCGGCGACCACCCGCTGGCGGGCCTCGAACCGCTCCCAGCCGAGCAGATCCCCCAACGCCGCCGGGGTCGACGTGTAGCCGCGCTCGGCGAACGTGCCCCGCCGCTCCAAACTGGCCACGGTGGCAACAGTGAGCCGGTCCAACCGCCTGCTCGTGCCCCCGCACAGCGTGAGCACGGACAGCAGGTCATCGTCGGTGGCGGCGTCGGTGGCCGCGGACAGCGCGTCGATCGCCTCGACCAGGAGGCGATGCGCGGTGGTGAGCGGGCTGTCCGACACCTCTTCATCATACTCGAACACATGTTCGAATAGATGTTGGTCGTCGCAGGTCAACGGCCATTCAGCGCTCGCGCCGTCAGTGGGGGACGCCGCCGCAGCGACCTCGCAACGACAGGCTGGCTGGGCCGCTGAAGCTGCCCGGCCTGCGTCATTCCCTGTAGGCGCGCCGGCGGAGTCATCGGACGCTGCCGTGGTGGGCCTCGTACTCGGTCTGGTCCGCGACGAGTACGAGCATGAAGTAGTCGGGCGTGCCGAAGACCCTCCGCAGCTCGACCACTTCGTCGTAGGCGGCAACCGTGCTCTCGAAATCCCGCAACGTCTCGAGATCGGTGACCCCGGATCTCGACCGAGACCGTCACTTCGAAGCCCTGCCCGACGGCGGCGGGATCGACCAGTGCCCGGTAGCCGGTGATAATCCCTTCCGCCTCGAGTCGCTTGATCCGGCGCAGCCACGGCGGCGGGGTCAAGCCGACCCGCGTCGCCAGCGCGACGTTGCTCAGCCGACCGTTCCTCTGTAAATGAAACAAATGTCTCGATCGATCGAATCGAGGCGCGTGTTGTTGCGCATCTTACAATCATTGCAGCGTAATCGGGAACTTAATGTCATGGCTTCTGGCATAAAGTTGCCGAGTGGGAATATCAATTGGACGGGTGGCGACGCCGGCCGGCCTGCGGGGTCGGCGCCCGGAATGTGAACGACTCGGTTCGCTCGTCGAGACGGTGACGGCGGGCGACAGCCGGGCGCTGGTGGTGCGCGGCGAGCCGGGTGTGGGGAAGACCGCACTGCTCGACTACCTGGTGGAGCACGCGGCGGGATGCCGGGTGGCACGGGTTGCCGGTGTCCAGTGCGAGATGGAGCTGGCCTTCGCCGGCTTGCATCAGCTGTGCGCGCCGATGCTGGACCTGGCGCAGCGCCTCCCGGGTCATCAGCGCGACGCATTGGGCACTGCGCTCGGGCTGAGTGCAGGACCGGCACCCGATCGGTTCCTGGTCGGGCTGGCCGTCCTCGGCTTGCTCGCCGAGGCCGCCCGGGAACGTCCCCTGATCTGCGTTGTCGATGACACGCAGTGGCTCGACCGCGCTTCTGCCCAGGTGCTCGCCTTCGTTGCGCGCCGCCTGCGAGCGGAAGGGGTGGGGATGGTCTTCGCGACCCGCCGCCCCGAGGACGTGACCGGCCTGCCCGAGGTGGTGGTCGGCGGCCTGGCCGATGCGGACGCGCGGTCGTTGCTGGACTCGGTACTTCCGGGGCCTTCGGACGGTCGGGTGCGGGACCGGATCGTGGCAGAGACGCGGGGTAATCCGCTGGCGTTGCTGGAGCTGCCCCGGGGGTTCTCCCCGGCGGAGCTGGCAGGTGGGTTCGGGCCGGGGGGCGCGGGGCTGCCGGCCCGGATCGAGGACAGCTTTCGTCGGCAGCTGGCGCCGTTACCGGCTGAGACCTTGCGGCTGTTGCTCCTCGCCGCGGCGGAACCGTTGGGAGACCCGGTGCTGGTGTGGCGGGCGGCGCAGTACCTCGGGCTCGGTGTGGAGGCCGCGGAGCCGGCGGTTGCCGCCGGGTTGTTGGTGATCGGCGGGCGGATGCGGTTCAGGCATCCGCTGGAGCGTTGGGCGGTCTATCACGACGCGTCGGCGGAGGAGCGGCGTCGCGTGCACCGCGCTCTGGCGGAAGCGACCGATCCCCATGGCGATCCCGACCGGCGCGCATGGCACGCAGCGCAAGCCGCGGCCGGGCCGGACGAGGATGTCGCCGCGGATCTGGAGCGCTCCGCGGGACGGGCGCAGGCCCGTGGCGGGCCGGCCGCTGCAGCGGCGTTCTGGAAACGGGCTGCAGAGCTCACGCCCGACCCGGCGCGAAGGGTGGAGCGGGTACTGGAAGCAGCTCAGGCCGAACATCAGGCGGGGATGCCGGCCGCGGCCGAGAGGCTGCTGGCCCTTGCGGAGGCCGGTCCACTGACCGAGCTGCAAGGGGCCAGGGTCGACCTGCTGCGCGCCCGGACTGCCTTCACCAGTAGCCGCGGTGGCGACGTACCGCCGTTGCTGCTCAAGGCGGCCGCTCAGCTGCAGTCCCTGGACGCACGGCTGGCGCGCGAGACATATCTCGAGGCGCTCCTGGCGGCGATGCACGCCGGTTCGCTCGCCAGCGTGCGGGAGGTGGCCGAGGCCGCGCGGACGGCCCCCGCGCCGTCGTCGGATCCGAGCTCGGCGGATCTTCTCCTTGCCGCCGTGGCTGCCCGGTTCACCGACGGATACGCCGCCGCGATCTCATTGCTGCGCCGAGCCCTTGAGGCCTTCGGGGAAGGAGACATCTCCCCGGAGGAGCCGCTGTGCTGGCATTGGCTCGCCGGCCGAGCTGTCGCCGACCTGATGTGGGATGTCGAGGCCTGGGACGGGTTGACCGCTCGCTTCGTCCGGCAGGCGCGCGAGGCAGGCGCCCTCGCCGTGCTCCCGATTGCGCTGAGCGCACGAATGGTGACGCAGACGCTTGCCGGTGAGCTGGACGCGGCTGCATCGCTCGGCCAGGAGCTGGACACGGTGACGGAGGCGACCTCGGGCATCCTGATTCCCTACGGGCCTCTGCTGCTTGCGGCGTGGGAGGGCCGGGAAGCCGAGACCTCCTCTCTGATCGAAACCTTCGCCACGGAAGCGTTCGACCAGGGCGAGGGAGTCGGGCTGACCATCATCTGCTGGGCCAAAGCGCTGCTCGGCAACAGTCTCGGCTACTACGACGATGCGTTGGCCACAGCTCGAGAGGCCCAGCACCCTCGCGAACTGGGCATTTCCACCTGGGGCGTCCAGATCGAGCTGATCGAGGCGGCCGTTCGCAGCGGTGCCCGCGAGCAGGCTGCCGACGCCCTCCGGCGGCTCACGGAGGTGACCGACGCCAGCAGCACCGACTGGGGACTGGGGATCGCCGCCCGCTCACGAGCACTGCTGACCGAGGGCCCGGCGGCCGAGGGCGTCTACCGCCAGGCGATCGACAGACTCGGCCGCGCGTCTGTCCGTCCTGAGCTGGCCCGGGCCCACCTGCTGTTCGGCGAATGGCTGCGCCGGGAACGGCGCCGGGTGGAAGCGCGCCAGCAACTGCGCACGGCGCACGAGATGTTCCGGGAAATGGGCATGGAGGCCTTCGCCCGGCGCGCGGCGCGCGAGCTGCGCGCTACCGGCGCCACGGCGCGCAAGCGCACCACCGAGACCACCACTCGGCTCACCGAACAGGAGACCCAGATCGCGCGGCTCGTCCGCGAGGGACTGTCCAACCCCGAGATCGCGGCCCGGCTGTTCCTCAGCCGCCGCACCGTCGAATGGCACCTCAGAGGAATCTTCGCAAAGCTCCATATCACCTCACGGAAGGACCTCTCCCGCTGAACTGGACCCGCGAAGGCGGGTGCGTGTCTCATCGCCAGCAGGTTCCGGCTCGCCTCAGAGCCATCGGGCGTATCGCTGCTGCCACTTCCGCCCCGGGGCATCCCCGTGAGTGTGCCCTCGTCCTCACGGGCGCGACCGGGCGCTGCGAACGCCCAAGGTGGGATGCGAAACCTGAACGAACTGCCGAAGGACGTGTTCATGACGCCTGGACCGAAAGCGTGCATAAACGACAGAGTTGATGCGCGAGCCACGAGGCTCGCCATGAGTCGTTCACGCCTGCTCAGCTGCGGTACGCGAGCACTCTGATCCTGTCCGCCGCCTCACCCCAGCCTCTGCCGGAGGCCGTTCCGCTCAGTTCCTGGTGATTCGCATCAACCGGGGGGTGTTGCGAATCCAATTCTATTCACCGGTGAGGCGCGCCTCGAACGAATATCAGGAGAATGATGTCGAGTCTGAGTCAGGATCATACCTGCGAGGAGCAGTTCAATAATGAAAGGGCAGAGCGGCTGCGCGATTAGATAATTGTTGATGCTGGTGCCGCACTGGCTGTTCCACTAGCATTTCTGGGCGACAAGCTGGGGTTGTTCGACGCGATCTGCAGTGCTGTTGCAGCCACGTCGGCCCAACTCGCGGAGCGTGCGGTCCTGGTCAAGCGTTACGTGCGGGAGTGGCTCCTGGCGATGGCCGCCTCTTGGTACATAACGTATCTTCGCGAGTTGTGACGTCAACTCCGCTCAACACGGTTTACGAACTGCAACCATGACCTTGTGATGTCAGGAGCAGTAATGCCAGATCATACGATCCGAGGGGGAGTGGAAGTGAGTCTGAAACGCAAGGTGACTTGGGCGGGCGTGCTCTTGGCCGGGGTGATGCTGCTTCCGGCATGCGGTACGAACCAATTGGGCGGCGGTCGCGCCGAGTCGTCGTGCGACACGAGTAGGGGGGCCCTGGTTGTCGGCCTGATCGCGCCGTTGTCGGGTGGGCTGTCGGCCTACGGACAAGGGATGAAGAACTCGGCGGACCTGGCGATCCGTCAGGCGAACGAGAAGTGTGCGGTGCCGGGGTATCGGCTGATGTTCCAGCCGGAGGACGATCAGGGGACTCCGCAGGTTGCGGCGCAGGCGGCCACCGAGCTGGCATCCGACCCGAACATCGCGGCTGTGGTGGGGACCTACAACTCGTCGGCGGCGCAGTCCGTCGCTCCGATCCTCGAACAGCAGAACATCGTGGAGGTGTCGTCGGGCAACACGGATCCGGTGCTGACGATGGGTCCGCAGGCCGCCACTGCGCCCAAGCGTCAGTTCCCCACGTACTTCCGGTTGGCTACCACGGATCTGTTGCAGGGGCCGTTCGGTGCGCAGTATCTGGTGCAGAAGGCGGGCAAGAAGAGGATCGCCGTCATCGACGACGGTAAGACCTACGGTGTCGGACTCACCGAGAACTTCGTGAAGGAGGCGAAGCAGCTCGGCGCCGACGTCGTTGCCCAGGAGAGGGTGGGGGAACATGACACCGACTTCTCCAGCGTGATCGCCAAGATCCGTCCGATGAACCCTGATGCGGTGTACTACGGCGGTGAGTTCCCCGTGGCCGGACCGTTGTCGAAGCAGCTCGCCGATGCCGGGCTGGCGATTCCGGTGATGGGCGGCGACGGCATTGCCGACAAGCAGTACGTCACCCTCGGTGGCCGGCAGGGCGACCTGGCTACCGGAATCGGAGCACCGGTGCAGAGCCTGCCCAGCGCCAAGAACTTCACGGATGCGTACGCGGCGGCCGGCTACGTCGATTCGTACAGCGCATATGGGCCGCTGACCTTCGACGCGACAAACGTGATCATCGATGCGCTGGCGAAGGTCGTGCGGGATGTGGGTTTCAGCAGCTCCCGTCGCCAGGAGCTGGTTGATGCCGTCCAGCAGACGAATCTCGATGGGACAAGCGGCAAGGTGGCGTTCGACGAGTTCGGCGAAACCGTCAGCAAGGCGCTTACGGTGTATGCGGTGCAGGGCGATGATTTCGCGCCAGTGGAAACCGGCACCTTCACGGCGCCGGGCGGGTCGGGGCATTAGCCCAGGAGCATCCGGCGGATTCGCTCGGACGCTCGTCGGCCACTTCCCATCGCCGTCGGCTTCACGGTCGGGGAAGCGCTGCAGAACACTGTCGACCTCGCCCGGCACGTGGAGCGGCTGGGTTCTCGGCGCTTCTGGCGCGCCGAGCACCACCGCACTTCCAGCGTGGCCGTGGCGGCACCTGCGCTGCTGACCGCCACGGCGCGCTGCGCCGGCGTAGGACCTAGGCCGGCTGTCCCGAGGGGCGGCCGCGCTCCGCGGCGACGATCTCCCGCACGGCCGGGACCGTTTCCGCGGCGAACTGACGGATGACGTCCGCGGACTCGATCCGGTAGAGGATGAAGGTACTGATGCCCTGGGTGAGGGCGAGCTCGGCGAGCTGCTCGACCCACGCCTTGGGTGGCCCCTGCAGGAAACCGCCGCCTTCCGCGGTGAACTCGCCGGCGATGTTGTAGGCGCGCCGTACCGCCTGCGGCGCGCGGCCCGCGTCGGAGGCCGCCTCGTCGATGATCGCGTTGGCCGCCGCGAGGTGCTCCGGGGGGAGGTACGGGGAGCTCGGGAGCCAGCAGTCCGCGATCCGTCCGGTCATCTGCAGCATCCGCGGCCGGTACGCGCCGAGCCAGATGGGGATGTCGTGGACCGGGAACGGACCCGGCGCCACCCCGTCGAGGCGGTAGTGCCGACCGTCGAACCGGACTGGGTCCCCCGGGGTCCACAGTGCGCGGATGATCCGGACGGCCTCCTCCAGTGCGGCGATGGACTCGCCGGGAGTGTGTCGCGGGCCGCCCTCTGCGGCGATCTGGTCCCACACCGCGCCGCTGCCCACGCCCAGCTCGAACCGTCCATCGCTCAGGATGTCCAGCGTGGCGGCGGTCCGGGCGAGTGCGACCGGTGGCCGCAAGGGCAGGTTGGCCAGGGCCGGCAGCACCCGCAGCGTCGACGTGCGGGCGGCGATGACGGACAGCAGTGCCATCGTGTCCAGCTGATCCGGAATGTAGGGGTGGTCGGCGATGGTGACCAGATCCAGTCCGACCTGCTCGGTCAGCTTCGCCAGCTCCACGATGTCGCCGCTTCCCTCCGGCGGCGACTCCGGGTTGGCGCCGAACAACAGGTCATGACCGTAGTCAGTCATAGGTCGGTCTCTCCTCGAAAGGCGAACGGTCAGATTTCGGTGCTGCGCGGCGGAGTGGGGGTCCCGTGAATCCGCTCGGAATGGGCAGCGAACGCGTCGGCGGCCAGCTGTCCGATGACGGGACGAACCTCGGGTGGCATGTTGCCGATGATGGCGTCGATGATCTCCGGATCGCCTTCGTACATCACCATCCCGAGCATGAGTGGCATGGCTTCGGGGTCGGCTTCTCCGGCTCCGGCCTGGACCATCCGGTTCCATTCGGCCGCGGTGATGTACCGCTCCATCACCGGGACCACGTTCGCTTCCTCCGTGCGCATGTGCCCGCGCAGCAGTGGCAGCAGCCACTCGATGGCGCCGGCCAGCGCATCGCGGTCCTCCGCTGCCGCGGATGCACGCCAGACCTGGAGGGCCGCGTCGACCTCGGAGACGGCCTTCTCGACCTCCTCGTGCTGGGTCCCCATGAGATCGACCATCCGCGCGTCCGCGTCCTTGACGCGCTCTCGGAGCACCGGCCAGACCTGCACGTCCTCGCTGTGGTGATGATGGTGCAGCACGCCGCTCAGGGTCGCGATGTGATCGGCCACGATCTGGGCGCGCGCGGTATCTCGTGTTGCGACGCTACGAACCAGGCGCGGCATCAGGCCGAACTCGCGCCGGAACATGTGGTGCACCATGAGCATCTCGCGGCCGTCGAAATGTGCCTCACCGGTCGATACTTCGCTGGTTGTCACTAAGGCTCTCCCTGTACGTGGGCTGCAGACACGGCTCCGGTGTCGGATATGTGCAGCATGGGCGTTGTGCAACAACGTTGTACAACATAGTTGTAGCACGGTAGTTCAGGTGTCAACGACCGCGGGGGGTGGAATCCGCCGTGCCTCAGTCAGGCTGGCGCGAGGAGGTGGGTGTGCTCGGCATGAGCTCGACGAGGGCGAGGGCTGCCTGCCGTCCGCGCTCGGCCGGCCAGGTCTCCGGGTCCTCGACGGAGGAGATGTTGATGCCTCGCAGCAGCAGGTAGAGCATGTCGGCGCGAAGCTGCGGGTCGGCGATCCGCGACTCGGTCAGTACGGCGACCACCTCGTCCCGCTCCGCGTGGGCCTCCTGCTGGAGCGCTCTGCCAACGACCTCGTCCGAGTCGCGCATCGCCAGCATCTCGACCCACATGAGGCGGAAGACGTCGTACTGGGCGGTTCCGGTGGTCCACCAGTCGACGAACGTCGCGAGCCGGTCCCGGCCGGTCCTCCCGGCCAGGACCTCGGCCAGCTCCGGGCGCCAGTGCTGCTGCACCCGTCGAACGGCGTTGGCCATCAGCTCACCGCGGCTGCGTACGTAGTGGGTGACCTTGGTGGTCGAACCGCCGAGCCGAGCTGCCACGGTGCGGATCGTGATCGCCCTGGGGCCGGCGTGCGTGGCCTGCTCGATCGTGGCTTCGGCGATCGCGTCCAGTCGCGCTTCGGCGTCGACGTCCAGTGGCATCTATCCAGCCTAGGAGGCGGCACACCGACTTCCACGCCCGCTGCGCCGGTCACGAGTCGTCGAGGTCTCGTGCTCAGGGGCGGGCCGTGGCGTACAGGACGTCGCGCATGCCGGGCAACGACTCCTGGTCTTCTCGCCAGACCAGCCGCAGGCTGAGATCCGGGAGTGGGAGGTCGAGTTGGGTCAGGGCGCCGGAGCGGAGGCTGTCGGCGACCACGAACCGGGGTAGCAGCGTGATTCCGAGGCCGTGCTCCGCCCATGCGCGCATCACCGGGACGCCTCCCACTCTGATCCGTTCGGGACCGGGGCCGAGGATCGTGTTCCCGGCCATCCAGAACGAGCACTCCGGCACGTTGACCAGCAGCCGCTCGTGTTCGAGGTCGCGGGGAGTCAGCCCGGCTCGGGCGGCGAGCGGATGGGCCGGCGCGGATACCAGTGCGAGGGGGATCGGGTCGAGGTCGACGAAGGTGAGCGGTGCGGCGGGCGCGGGAAACCCGAGTCCGCCGACGTCGTCGCCGGAGTCCAGCAGCAGGGCGGCTTCGAGCCGTCCCTCGATCACGTCGGCGAGGAGACCGTCGCGGGCGCGTTCGGTGTGGATCTCGAGGTCGATGTCGGGCCGGCGTTCGGCGAACCGGGCGAACACCCTGGGCACGTAGGAGCCGGCGAGGGTTTCCAGCGCGCCGAGCCGCAGCAGTTGCCGTTCGCCTCTGACGTCGCGGGTGGCCCGCGTGGCCTGGTCGAGCAGCGACCGTGCCCATCCCTGCAGTCGTTGTCCGGCGGGGGTCAGCTCCATTCCCTTGGGGCCGCGCACGAACAGGGCCACACCGAGTGCTCGTTCGAGAGTCCGGATCTGCTGGGAGACGGACGACGGGGCGAGGTCGAGCGCGACGGCGGCGTCGGTCACGGTCCGGTGCTGGACGACGGCCTCGAAGGTCCTGAGTTGGCGCAGCTCCACAGCCGCACAAGCAGTGCCGAACGTTCGGAAATTCCGAACGGGACGTGCTGCTCCGGCGGTGGAGCCGCCGGCCTGCCGAAACGGACAGTGGGGCGCGTCATCCCCACATTCGTCTTCGGGAGCTGTCTCAGGCATGACCTTCTCGAGTTCACCCGCGCCGCTTTCGGCGAGTCCCCGTCCCGGGCGGGGGCGTGCCCACGCGCTGGCAGGCATCTCGCTGGGCTACTTCATGGTGCTGCTGGATATGACCGTGCTGTCGATCGCCGAGCCCGATCTGGCGTCGTCTCTCGACACCTCGATGGCCGGGCTGCAGTGGGCGACGGCGAGCTACACCGTGGCGTTCGCCGCCCTGCTGCTGTCGGCGGGGGCGGCGGCGGACCGCTTCGGCGCCGAGCGGCTCTTCCGGGCCGGGATCGCGGTCTTCACGCTCGCTTCCCTGCTCAGTGCATTCGCCCCGGGACTGGGGGCCCTGGTCCTCCTGCGTGCGATCTCGGGCGTCGCCGCGGCGGCATGCGTGCCCGCCTCGATGGCGATGATCGCCCAGCTGTACCCGGAACCGGCGGCGCGGGCGCGGGCGGTCTCGGCATGGGCCGCGATCAGCGGTGCGGCGGTTGCGGCCGGTCCGATCGCGGGTGGTGCCCTGGTCGGCGCGGCCGGCTGGCGGTCGATCTTCCTGGTCAACGTGCCCATCGGCTCGGCGGTGCTGGCGTTGACGCTGGGCCGGGCGTTGGCCTGCCCACGCGGTGACCGCCGGATCGACTGGTCCGCCCAGCTGGCAGCCGCCGCGGTGCTGGCCCTCTTCACGGACGCACTGATCGCCGCCGGTGCGCAGGCATGGGCTCACGCCGCGTGGACGTCGGTGGGTCTCGGGGTGTCGGCGCTGGCGTTCTGCGGCCTGGAACGTCGTAGCCCGGCTCCCGTCCTGCACCGTGCTCTGCTGCGGTCCCGCCGGGTGCGGGCCGGGCTGCTGGCGGCTGCGGCGGTGAACTTCGCGTTGACCGGAGGGCTGTTCGTGCTGCCCCTGTTGTTGCAGCAGCAGCGCCACCTGAGCCCCCTGCAGACCGGGCTGGCGTTCTTGCCTCTGACTCTTCCCTTCGCGGCCAACCCGCCGTTCACGGGCAAGATCGTGGCACGGGTGGGTCCTCGCCGGCCGATCCTGGCCGGTTTGGCTCTGCTGGCCGCCGGAGGTGCCGTGCTGGCAGGCACGGTCTTCGCCGAGGGCGGCTACCCGTGGCTCGCGGTGGGCCTGCTGTTGACCGGCTTCGGCGTCTCCTACGCCATGCCGGCGCTGGTCACGGCCCTTGTCGGCGTCGCCCCGGCGGGCACGGCCGGTGCGGTGGGCGGCCTGCTCAATGCCGTACGTCAGGTCGGCGCCACCCTCGGCGTCGCCGTCATGGGTGCCGCCGTCGCCACGGGCACCGGGTGGGCCCTGCTGATGTCGTCCGCAGTCTGTGCCATCGCGTGGTCGGTGTTCGCTCTCGCGCGCCGTGAGGAGACGACCGGATGACGCGCTCCGCGTCAGCCCCAGGGTGAGTCGTACTTCGTCGCCAGCCGGTCGACGGCCTCCGCCGGCAGTAGCCGGAACGGGCGTGAGCCGAGCTGTAGCAGCAGGGCGCACGTCTGTTCGAGTTCGACGGCAGCGTCCAGCGCTTCGCGCACGGTGCGCCCGGCCGTGATCGCGCCGTGGTTCTGCAGCAGTGCCGCCCGGAACCGGGAGTCGGACGCCTCGATGGCGTCGGCCTGGGCCGCGTCACCGGGATCGGCGTAGGGGATCAGGGGAGTCTGGCCGACGCGCATGACGAAGTAGGGGGTGAGCGGCGGAACTGCGCTGCGTTCGGACCAGGGGTCGAGGCATGAGTACGCGGATGCGGCGAGGGAGTGCACGTGGACGACGGCTCGCACCGTCTCGTCGCGACGGTAGAACGCCCGGTGGAACGGATACTCCTTCGAGGGCGCGGGTCCGGAGAGCAGCGTTGCGTCGAAGTCGAGCTCCGAGAGCCGCTCGGGGATCAGCGACGCGAGATCCGATCCGGTCGGCGAGATGATGATGCGGTCGCCGTGGCGGACGCTGAGGTTGCCCGACGAGCCCGGGCTCATGCCGGCTCCCGCGAGCTGCGCCGCGGCGGCCACGAGCTCCCTCCTCAGCATCGCTTCTGTCTCCACGGACGTCCGAGATCCGTTGTCGCTCACTCGCTCATGCCCCGTTCCAGTTCGTGCCACGCCTCGGTGAACATGTCGACCGCGCCGAAGTTGCCCGACTTCAACGCGACGTTCAGCGGGTCGCCCGCCGCCGTCGTGGCCTCGCTCCACGCGACTCCGGCGGCGATCGCGGGACCTATCCGTAGCTGCGTCACGCCGAGCTCGGCCATGACCCGTCCCGAGCTCTCGCCGCCTGCCACGATCAGACGTGTCGCGCCGAGCGCCACGAGGTGCCGGGCGACGGCGCCGAAGGCGCGCTCCACGAGCTCGGCGGCGCCGGGCGTGTCGTGATCGACGTCAGCGAGGGAGTCCGCCGAGTAGACGAGCGGGATGGCCGTGCGGTCCTCGTCCCAGCAGGCTGCGGCCCAGGCGGCGATCTCCGCGGCGGCATCCTCGACGTTCCGGGCGAGCCCGGCCACGTCGAGCTTCCGCCACGGCAGCCGCGCCCGGGCGAAGGCGACCTGGTCGCGGGTGCGCTGCGAGGCGCTGCCGCAGAGCACGGCGCGACGGCCCTCGACCACCCGGATCCTTCTGGCGTCGGACGCGGCGCGCTCGGGGATTCCCAGCGCCAGCCCCGATCCGCCGGTCACGACCCGCAGTGCGCCCGAGGCCGCCATGATCGCTTCGAGGTCCTCGTTCTCGATCGCGTCGACCACCAGGGACACCGGCCCGTCGCTGCGCGGCGCCTCCAGGCTCCGGGCCAGCTCGGCACGGCCCGCGCGCACGGTCGGGAGCGTGATGAGCTCCACCCGCCCCGTGGTCTGCGGAGCGAGCAGGCGCGGTAGCGAGGAGTCGAGCATCGGGGTCAGCGGATGGTGCCGCATCGGGCTCTCGTCCAGCAGTTCGTCGCCGACGAACAGATGCCCGCGGTACACGGTGCGCGCGGCGTCGGGGAAGCTCGGCGCCACGATCGTCCGATTCTCGCCGGTGCGCGCGAGCACGGCGTCGATGACCGGCCCGATGTTCCCCGCGGGTGTCGAGTCGAAGGTGGAGCAGTACTTCACATAGATCCGCTCGGCACCCACGGACTCCAGGTACTCCAGCGCCGCCACGCTCTGCGCCACCGCGATGTCGATCGGAGCGGTGCGCGACTTGAGTGCCACCACGATCGCGTCGATGTCGTCGACGTCCGTGGGCAGCCGCCCGGGCCCGAGCAGCACCCCCGAGTCGGAGAACGGCTGCAGCAGCACGACCGTGCGCAGGCCGCGGGACACCAGGTTCGTGGCGAGGTCGGTCGCCCCCGTCACGTCGTCGGCTATGCAGCCCCACTGCGGCACGTGCAACCCCTCTCGACGCTCGCGCTGTCCGAAGCGCGTGAATTGCCGTGTTCTCCTATGTGAAGATACGTTATCAGAGTTGACGCTCATGTGAACGCGAAGCTAACGTGCGTTCAAGGCGACACGGTGACGTCGTCGCCGCCCGCAGCCCCGAGGGAGTGGTCCGAATGTCGAGCGATCAAGTAACCCGGATCCGCACCATCGCGGTCGTGGGATCGGGATACATGGGCGGCGGGATCGCTCAGGTGCTCGCTCTGTCCGGGCGCGACGTCGTGCTGAGTGACGTCGACGCGGCCAAGGCGGAGGCCGCGCGCGTCCGGCTCCTCGACGAGGCGCGGCGTTTCGTCGACTCGGGGCTGTTCGACCCGGGCTCGGTGGAGATCCTGGAGCAGCGGCTGCGGGCCGCCGACAGCATCGAGTCCGCCGTGGCGGACGTCGACTACGTCACCGAGGCCGTCTTCGAGGACCGCACGGTCAAGGCCGATGCGCTCCGGCGGATCTCCCGCGCCGCCCGCGCCGACACCGTGATCGGCTCGAACACCTCGGCCATCCCGATCGCCGAGCTCGCCGAGTCGGTCGAACGCCCCGAACGCTTCCTCGGCGTGCACTGGATGAACCCGGCCCCGTTCGTCCCCGCCATCGAGCTCATCCCCACCTCCCACACCTCGGCCGACGCGATCGCCGGTGTCGAGGCCATGCTCGTCGAGGCCGGGAAAGCGCCGGCCCGGGTCGCCGACAGCCCCGGCTTCGTCGCCAACAGGCTCCAGTTCGCGCTGTACAAGGAGGCCGTGCGGATCGTGGACGAGGGTCTGGCCACCCCGTCGCAGATCGACACCGTCGTGAGCAACGCGTTCGGGTTCCGGCTCGCCCTCTTCGGCCCCTTCGCCATCGGTGACATGGCCGGCCTGGACGTCTACGCCGCCTCCTACGGCAGCCTGGCCGCCGAGTACGGCGAGCGGCTCGCCGCACCGGAGACGCTGACCGCCACGGTCGAGGCGGGCAACCTCGGGATCAAGAGCGGGCGCGGGTTCCTCGACATCCCCAGCGAGGACGTTCCGGCGCTGCTCGCCTACCGCGACGCCGCGTATCGCCGCCTGAGCGTCCTGCGCCGCGAGCTCGGTGCCGCACCCGGCCTCGAGGCGGCAGCGGCGAAGGAAGCGGCGGAGAAGGAAGAAGCGGGGCAGTGAGCGAGAGGGACTCGAACCTCATCCCCGACCAGCGACGGGAGAAGCTCATGCGGTCGCTGCGCCGGGACACCGTCCTCAGCGTCGCCCAGCTCACCGAGCTTCTCGGGGTCTCCCACATGACCGTGCGCCGCGACATCGCCGTGCTCGAGCGGGAGGGTCGGGCCTACTCCGTGCCGGGCGGCGTGCGCCATGCGAGCCCCATGCACGAGGAGCCGACCTTCGCCACGAAAGCGGGCACCGAGCTCGCCGAGAAGGCCGCCATCGCGCAGGTGGCGGAGGCGCTGCTGCACGACGACATGACGATCTACCTGGATGCCGGCACGACCACCGGCGCGCTGGTCCCGGCGATCCGCGCACGCAGCGGGATGACCGTGATCACGAACGACAACGTCATCGTCGAGGACCTCACCGGCTCGGCGACCGTGGACGTGATCCACACCGGCGGCCGTCTCGACCACACCAACCGGTCCACGGTCGGGCGCCTCGCGGCCCAGACGCTGCGGCAGCTCAACACCGACCTCGCGTTCATCAGCACCAGCTCCTGGGACCTGAGCCGGGGCGTCACCACGCCGACCGAAGCCAAGGTCGAGGTCAAGCTCGCGGCCCTCGACGGCGCCTCCGAGTCGGTGCTGCTGGCCACGAGCACGAAGTTCGGGACCTTCGGCATGTACGACGTCGTTCCGCTGCGCCGCTTCGACCGCATCGTCACCGACGACAGGCTGCAGGCCGCGGCGGCCGACGGCATCCGCGATCTCGGTGTCGAGCTCGACCTCGCGCACGCCGAACCCACCGAAGACGCGGTACCCGGGATCCGGGCTGTGCGGGCCGGTGAATCCGCCCGGCACTGACGTTCATCGCGAGAGAACTGGCGGTCTCACACGTGCAACTCACCACTCAACGAGGAGTCCACAACCAGGGCGGTACCCGGATCTCCGGGCTGCGCTGGTGGATGTTCGGGTTCTTCGTCCTCATCATGATCATCAACTACATCGACCGGTCGTCGTTGTCGATCGCGATGCCGTTGATCAGCAAGGAGTTGCACCTCGGCGCGGCGACCACCGGGCTCATCCTGAGCTCGTTCGGCTGGACCTACGCCCTGATGCAGCTGCCCGGCGGCTGGCTGGTCGACAAGCTGAAGCCGCGCAGGGTCGTGTCGGCGAGCCTGCTCGGCTGGGGGATCATCGAGGGGCTGACCGGACTCGCCAACGGCGTGGCCTCGCTCATCGGCATGCGGATGCTCCTCGGCGTCTTCGAAGGCCCGGTGCAGAACGGCGCCAACGCCTCACTGACGCGCTGGCTGCGCACGAGTGAGCACGCCCGCGGCAGCACGCTCGTCGACGGCGGCGGCCCGCTGGGCACGGCGTTCGGCGGGCTGCTGGTGACCGGTCTGATCGTCTGGCTGGGCACCTGGCGGCTGGCGTTCGCCGCCGTCGGCGTCATCACGGTCCTGATCGGCGTCGTGGCCTGGGTCTTCATGCGGGACGACCCGGCCACCCACCCCCTGATCACGCGCAAGGAGGTGGAGTACCTCGAGAAGGGTGAGGTCGAGGACGGCCCGGAGCCCGTCGTGCAGGGGTCGGCTCTGCGGTACTTCCGGTTCCGGAGTCCCTGGCTGCTGCTGCTGGCGTTCTTCGGGTACGACGCGGTGCTCTACGGCCTGCTGACCTGGGCGCCGTCGTATGTGAGCGAGGTCCAGCACGTCTCCTTCGGCATGACCGGCGTGTGGACGTTCGTCATCTTCGGCGCGGGCTTCGTCGGCGAGCTGTTCGCCGGTCAGGTGGCCGACCGGTGGATCCGCTCGGGTGCCTCGCCCAACCTCGTGCTGCGATCCCTGCTCGGCTTCGCCGGCCTCGGGGTCGCCGTCGCGATCATCCTCGTCAACACGGTGACCACGCCCGCGGCGGCCATCCTGCTGATCAGCCTGGCGAACTTCTTCCTCCGCTGGGGCGGGCTCTACTGGGCCGTGCCCGCGCGGCTCGCGTCGAAGCAGCACGTCGGCCGGCTCTCGGGGGCGATGAACTTCTCGGGCAATGTCGCCG
The DNA here is from genome assembly GCF_012911925.1 of Pseudonocardia xinjiangensis. Classification (GTDB taxonomy): domain Bacteria; phylum Actinomycetota; class Actinomycetes; order Mycobacteriales; family Pseudonocardiaceae; genus Pseudonocardia; species Pseudonocardia xinjiangensis. Next base: position 33,197 of record NZ_JAAXKY010000021.1, read on the forward strand.
GGATCCTCACCCCCATCCTGGTCGGGGTGATCGTCCAGGCGACCGGCAGCTTCGTCGGCGTCTTCATCATGTTCGCCGTGGCGGGCGTGCTGATGGCGGTCCCGTCGGTGGCCATCGACTACTCGCGCAAGCTCTGACGTCGCTCACGTCCGCGCCGCCCGCGGTCGGGCGAGTATTACGTTCAGGGGCATGGACTTCTCCTTGTGGCCCGTGGGCTCGCGGTCGTGGCAGGACATCCTCGACGGCGCCGAGTACGCGGAGCGCACCGGTTGGCACGGCGTCTGGTTCGCCGACCACTTCATGGCCAACGGCCCCGAGGGCGTCGATGTCCCGATGAACGAGTGCATGGCGGTGCTGTCGGCGCTCGCCGGCCGCACCGCACGGGTCCGGCTCGGTTCGATGGTGCTCGGCAACACCTACCGGCACCCGGCCGTCGTGGCCAACCAGGCGGCCACCATCGACCAGATCAGCGGCGGCCGGTTCGTGCTCGGTGTCGGCGCGGGCTGGCAGGTCAACGAGCACGAGGCGTACGGCATCGACCTGCCGCGCCCGGGGGAGCTGCTCGCCCGCTTCGACGAGGCCTGCCAGGTGATCAAGGGCCTGCTCACCCAGGACCGCACGGACTTCGACGGGAAGTACTACCACCTCTCCGGCGCGCCACTGGAGCCCAAGCCGGCGGCGATGCCACTGCTGATCGGCGGCGCGGGGGAGAAGGTCACCCTCGGCATTGTCGCCAGGTACGCCGACGAGTGGAACCACTGGAGCCTGCCGGAGCTCGCCGTCCACAAGGGCGAGGTGTTCCGCGGCCACTGCGAGAAGATCGGGCGCGACCCGAGCACGGTGCGCCGGTCCACCCAGGCGCTGTTCGAGGTGATCACGCCGGGCGACACCGAGGCCGAGGAGCGCCGCGAACGGCTGCTGGCGGCCCGCAGGCAACCGGTCGTGATGGGCAGCGCCGAGGAGCTGATCGACACGTTCGGCCGGTACGCCGAGGCGGGCATCGACGAGCTCCTCATCCCGGACTCCACCCTCGGCGACGGTCAGCGGCGGTTCGACGCGCTCGAACGCCTCCGCGAGGAGGTCATCCTCAAGCTCGGTTGAGCTGGTCCGCCAGGTCAGCGGGTGCGGGCGCGCACATGGGTCCGCTCGCCCTGCTGCCCGAAGAGGATGAGCAGCTCGGCCGGGTCGTCGTCGGCCGCGCCCATCCAGTGCGGGACGTGGGTGTCGAACTCGGCGACCTCGCCGGGGGTGAGTACGAGGTCCTGGTCGCCGAGGAGGAGCCGGAGCCGCCCGTTGAGGACGTAGAGCCACTCGAAGCCCTCGTGGGTCTGCAGTTCGGGGTCCGCGGGGCCCGGACCACCCGGGATGATCATCTTGTAGGCCTGCAGCCCGCCTGCGCGTCTGGTCAGCGGCAGGAACGTGCGGCCGAAGCGGCGGATCGGGCGGATGTGGACCCGCGGGTCCCCGGTGGGCGGCGCGCCGATCAGCTCGTCGAGCGGCACTCCGTGCGCGCGCGCCAGCGGCAGCAGCAGCTCCAGGTTCGGCCGCCGCCGGCCGCTCTCCAGCCGCGACAGCGTGCTCTCCGAGATGCCGGTGGTCGCCGCCAGGTCGGCCTGGGTGACACCGCGCCGCCGCCGCAGCGCCCGCAGCCGTGGCCCGACCGCGCGCAGTACGTCGTCCAGGTCGTCGTCCATGAGGGCGGAGCTTGCCGTTCCGGCAAACGCCCTTGCAACCCGTGTCAGTGCGTGGTGCGCAGGAGATGGCGGTGGGTGTGCAGGGCCGCCAGTACGGCGTCGATGTCGGTGGTGTCGTTGTAGCAGTGCGGGGAGATCCGGACGTTGCCATCGCGGGAGCTGACCACCACGCCGTCCTTCTCCAGGGCGGCGACGCAGGCGTGCTCGTCGGTGGTGGCGACGGCCAGCATCGGCCCGTGCAGGCGTTCCGGCGTGACGACGATTCCACCGATCTCCTCGACGCCGCTCCGGAGCCGGGTCAGCAGTCCTTCGACGTGGGACCGGGTGCGTCCGATCCCGATCTCGAGCATGAGCTCGATGCCCGCCGCCGCCGCGTACAGGCCGGGCACCGGCGGGGTGCCCGACTCGAAGCGCCGGGCGTCGGTCGCGGGATCGTAGGAGTGGATGTTCATCGCCCAGATGTCCCGTGCCCCGAACCATCCGGTGCTCGTCGGGACCAGCGCGGCCGTGGTGTCGGCGCGGGCGTAGAGGAAGCCGACGCCGGGCGAGCCGAGCAGATACTTCAGGCATCCACCGCTGACGAAGTCCGCGCCGAGATCGCGGACGTCCAGCGGGATCGCCCCGACGCCCTGATAGGTGTCCACCAGGACGAGCGCGCCACGTGAGTGCGCGAGCTCGACGACGGGCTTCAGGTCGAGCAGGGCGCCGTTGCGGTAGCAGACCTGCGTGATCGACACGATCAGCGTCCGGTCGTCGATCGCCTCGGCGAAACGGTCGAGGGGAATGGTGTTGTCGGAGTCCGACCCGACGTGGACGACCTCTGCTCCGCGCCTCTCCTGGGCGTGCCAGATCTGGCCGATCGTCGGGAACTCCAGGTCGGTCGTCACCACCCTGTTGCGCTCGCCCGAGAAGTCGAGAGCGCTGGCGAGAGCGGCGATTCCCGCGGATGACGAGGTGGTCACCGCGACCTCGGAGGCCTGCGCACCGAGCAGGTCGGCCAGGAGGCCGCGCACCCGGTCCTGCCGCTCGATCCAGTGGTCCCACGAGGACCCCTCGCGTTCCATGCTCCCGAGGTACTCGTCGTAGGCGCTCCGGACCGCATCGGACAGCGCACCCTGCGAACAGGAGTTCAGGTAGACCAGGTTCCCCAGCACCGGGAACCGGCTTCTGACGTCATCGGGCAGGGTGAGTGTCGAGCCTGCCGTTCCTGCGGACATGGTGCGTGTGCTCCTCGGGTCGTCGGGCCTGGTCGGGGGTGCGGGCGGCATCGTCATGCGCCGTCCAGCCGGGTGGCCGGAGCCGCCGACTGCGCAAGCTCGTCCCGCAGCGGGTCGCTGCCTGCGTCGCCCCGGCCGCGGGAGGCGGTGACGAGGTAGGCGACGAGGAGCAGCGCGAAGAACGGAACCCCCACCTTCCAGGCGATCTGCAGGCCGTCGATGAAAGCGGTGGAGACGAGCACCGCGCCGAGGAACAGGAACGCGAGACCGGTGGTGACCGGGGCTCCCCAGATGCGGGCGGGCGAGTCGGGCAGTCCGTGGCGCCGGCGCAGCAGCCGGAACCGTGCGTGCGAGGCCAGGATCATCATCCAGACGACGAGCGCGCCGAACACCGAGATGCCGAACAGGGCGAGGTAGGCGGCGGTTCCGTCGTTGACCGAGAGTGCGGCGGCGACGGCCAGCCCGATCGTGGACAGCGCCAGCGCGTTGCGGGGCGCCCCGGACCGGCTGAGCCGTCCGAGCGCCGCGGGCGCGTAGCCGTGCCCGGCCAGGCTGTGGAGCATCCGCGTCGTCAGGTACAGGTTGGTGTTGGCGCTGGACAGGGCCGCGGTCAGGATGACGAAGTTCATCACCGATGCCCCGGCGGGTACCTGCGCGGCCTCGAGCACCCGGACGAACGGGCTGGCGTCCAGGCTGCCGCCCTTCGCGGTCTGTGACCACGGCGCGATGGTCAGCACGACGGCGATCGCGAGCACGTAGAAGAGGGCCAGCCGGAGCACCATCTGCCGGGCCGCCCGTGGCACGTCCCTGGCCGGGTTCTCCGCCTCGGCGGCGGTGACGGACACGACCTCCGTACCGACGAAGCTGAAGACCACGAACACCATCGCGAGGAAGACCCCGCCGAGGCCCATGGGGAAGAACCCGCCGTCGGAGGTGAGGTTGCTCAGCCCGGTTGCGGGAGCGTCGGGCAGCCCGACGGTGATGAGCAGGATGCCGAGCACGATGAACACGACGATCGCCGAGACCTTGATCATCGACAGCCAGTACTCGAACTCGCCGAACAGCCGCACCGTCGCGGCGTTGACGACGATCAGCGCGACGGAGAACACGACGACGGCGAGCCACAGCGGGATCGACGGCCACCAGTACTGCACGTAGATCCCGGCCGCGATCACCTCGCCGCCGACGGCGATCACCTGGATCGTCCAGTAGGTCCAGCGGATGACGAAGCCTGCCCACCGTCCCAGGTAGGCATGGGCGATGGTGCCGAAGGCCCCCGCTGTGGGGTGCACGGTGACCATCTCGGCGAGCGCCCACGCGATCACCAGCGCGACCAGCGCCACGACGACGAACGCGATGATCGTCGCCGGTCCGGCCTGCGAGATCGCCAGCGCGGACCCGAGGAACAGGCCGGTGCCGATCGCTCCTCCGAGCCCGATCATCGTCAGCTGCCGGGCGGTGAGCCGCCGGTGCAGCTGGTGCCCGGTGGTCGCGGTCATCCGGAACCTCCTCGCCCCAGGTGTCCGCCCCGGTCACCCTCCGAGAACACTAAGGACACGTTCAATACAGGTCAACGATCTTCAACGGGGTTGATACCGGGTCCGGCCGCTGCGGCCGCGGGCGACATCGGCACGGGCAGTAACTTGTCCTCGCCCAGCGTCCGCCGGGCCAGGTCCGATGTCCGGGGGGTGCTGGGACGTGCGCAGCCTGCTCGTCGCGTCAGGGGTCGTCGCCGTCGCCGGGATCGTGGTGGCGGTGGCCTTGGGATCGCACATCCTGGCGACCGGGGCTCTGGTGGCCGCCATGGCCTGCTCCCCGCTCGCGGTCGCCCTCGCGGCGTCCGTCCGGAGGCGCCGGGCGGCCGGCTCCGCGATCGTCGCCGCGGGCATCGCCGCCGCCGTCGCCGGTGTCGCGACCACGATCGGCACCGACGCGCTGCACCTGTTCCGCCTGGACTTCCCGTTGAGTCAGGTAGCCACGAACGCGGCCACCGTGCTCGCTCCCGTCGGGCTGCTGGTGGTGGGCATCGTCTTGGTGCTGGCCGGGCTGGCTGCGGTGCTCGGGGACCGGTTGCTCGGCTTGATCGCCGCGACGATCACGGTCGTCACGGCCCTGCTCTACGCGCTCGCGCTGCTCGGCCTCGCCGTCCAGAGCCTGGCCTACCGCGGCGGGAGCGTTCAGGGCATCCCGATCGTGGCGGCGGTCGTCGTGGGTGTGGCCGCGCTGCTGCTGGTGGTCGTGGTCACCCGGTGGTTCCTCTCGGACCGCCCGGGCGGCGCCGCCGTCGAACCGCCCGCGGTGCGCTCCACCGGTTCGCGGCGCACGGTGCGCTGGACCGTGGTGGGTGCGATCGTCCTGGTGGTGGCGGGTGCCGCCGGGACGGGATACGCGCAGCTGGGCAGCAGGCTGGAGCTCGCGGACCTGTTCCCCGATCCGGCGCTGGCCGCCTGCGTGCGCGAGGCGGTCGGCGGCGCGGACGGCGATCGGGTGTCGCAGCGGGAGTTGGACAGCGTCTTCCGGCTGACGTGCAACGGCGATCTCTCCCGGGCCGGGCCGATGGCGACCCTGAGCGGGCTCGACCACCTGCCGAACCTGGCGGACCTGGATCTGCCGGGCAACCACCTCGCGGACCTGTCCGGGCTGGCGCAGGCGCCGCGGCTGACCACCCTGAAACTGACGAACAACGCGGTTCGCGACCTGGGACCGCTCGCCGGGCTGGCCTCGCTGCAGGAGCTCGGCCTGTCCGGCAACGAGGTGACCGACCTCGCCCCTCTCGCCGGCCTGACCGGGCTCCTCTATCTCGGGTTGTCGGAGAACGCCGTCGCCGACCTCGCGCCGCTGGCCTCCCTGACCGCCCTCACCGAGCTCGACGTCAGCGGCAACCGGGTCGTCGACGTCACTCCGCTCGCCGGGCTGTCCCGGCTGGAGGAGCTGCGGCTCGCGCGCAACCTCGTCGCCGACCCGGGCGCGCTGCAGGCGCTGCCGGCCCTGACCACATTGGACGTGTCCGGCAACCGGATCGGCGACGCGGCCACGGTGGCCCGCTGCCCCGCCGTCGACGAGCTGTGGATCGGCGGCAACCCGCTGACCGACGTCCGTCCGCTCCAGGACATGCCCGCGCTGACCGGCGTCGACCTCTCCGAGAGCGATCCCTCCGCGATCACCGGAGTCGAGGCTCTGCGTGCGCGAGGCGTGTTCGTCGGCGGCCTCGCGTGACCGGCACGCGGCCAGGTGCATGATCGGGCGATGACCCCTCCTCCTGACGCCGTCGACGCCCGCCTGCCGGAGCGTGTCGCATGAGCCGAGTCGTGGTCGTCGGAGCGACCGGGCACATCGGCACCTACCTGGTGCCCCGGCTGGTGCGCGCGGGGCACCAGGTCGTCGCGCTCAGCCGCGGGACCCGCGAGCCCTACCACCCCGCGCCCGAGTGGTCCCGGGTCGAGCGGGTGACCGTCGATCGCGAGGCGGAGGACGCCGCCGGGACGTTCGGGGCCCGGATCGCGTCCCTGGCCCCCGACGTCGTGGTGGACCTGGTGTGTTTCACCGCCGAGTCGGCCACCCAACTCGTCGAGGCGCTGCGGCCCACCCGGCCGCTGCTGCTGCACTGCGGCACGATCTGGGTGCACGGACCCGTGGCGCGCGTGCCGGTCACCGAGGACGAGCCGCGCAGACCGGTGGGCGACTACGGCATCGGCAAGGCGGCGGTCGAGGAGCTGCTGCACCGCGAGACCCGCAGCGGCGGTGTCCCGAGCGTGGTGCTGCACCCCGGCCACATCAGCGGGCCCGGCTGGCCGGTCATCACCCCGGCAGGCAACCTCGACCCGGGTGTGTGGCGCGCTCTCGCGCTGGGTGAACCGCTACCGCTGCCCGACCTCGGCCTCGGCGTCCTCCATCACGTCCACGCCGACGACGTCGCGCAGGCGTTCGAGCGGGCGCTGACGCGCCCCGCGGCCATCGGCTCGAGCCTCCATGTCGTCGCGGAACAGGCGATGACCCTGCGCGGCCTCGCCCACGGGGTCGCCGGGTGGTTCGGGCGCGAACCCGTGCTCGAGCTGGTGGACTGGCCCACGTTCGCGTCGCTGGTCGGAGCGCAGCACGCCGACGTGACCCGCGAGCACGTCTCCCGCTCGATCAGCGCGAGCATCGAGCGCGCACGCGCCCTGCTGGGTTTCGCGCCTCGCTACACCGCGCTGGACGCTCTGCGCGAAGCGCTGGACCGGCTCGTGGCGGACGGGCAGGTCGACCTGGAGGTCCCGAGAGACTAGGAGGCCCGAAAGACTGGGCCACCGGTTCCTTTCCCCACTTCAACGTATAGCGCACCAGGGGTCTTGCGGCAAGACCCGGGTCGTGCCGCAGAATCTCCCGCCGTAGCCAGGACCTGCGGAAATCAACGGATTCGCGAATTGCGTGTGCTTTTTGGACACGCGGGTCTCGCGGGACGTTGTCGAATGGGGAGTCTCTTGATCGACGTGATCGTTGCCGGCGGCGGACCGACCGGCTTGATGCTGGCCGGCGAGCTGCGGTTGCACGGAGTGCACGTGCTCGTGCTGGAGAAGGAGGCGGAGCCGACCAGGGTCGTCCGCTCGCTCGGCCTGCACGCGCGCAGCATCGAGGTGATGGACCAGCGCGGACTGCTGGAGCGGTTCCTCGCGCTCGGCAGTCAGTACCCGGTCGGTGGCTTCTTCGCCGGCATCCCCAAGCCGTCGCCGGGACGGCTGGACACCGCACATCCGTACGTCCTCGGTATCCCGCAGCCCGTCACCGATCGCCTGCTGGCCGAGCACGCCGTCGAGGCAGGCGCCGAGATCCGGCGCGGCTGCGAACTGGTCGAGCTGAGCCAGGACGACCACGGGGTGACCGTCGAGTTGGCCGACGGCACGCAGCTGCGCTCGCGCTACCTCGTCGGCTGCGACGGCGGGCGCAGCACGGTGCGCAAGCTGCTCGGCGTCGAGTTTCCCGGCGAGCCCAGCCGGGTCGACACGCTGCTGGGTGAGATGGAGCTGACCGCACCACCGGAAGAGGTGGCCGCCGTGATGGCGGAGGTCCGCAAGACGCAGCTCCGGTTCGGGGCCGGGCCGCTCGAGGACGGGGTGTACCGGATCGTCGTGCCCGCCGCGGGCGTGGCCGATGACCGCGCGGTCCCGCCGACCATCGAGGAGTTCACGCAGCAGCTGCGGGTGACCGCCGGTACCGACTTCGGCGCGCACTCGCCGCGCTGGCTCTCCCGCTTCGGCGATGGCACGCGGCAGGCCGAGCGCTACCGGGTCGGCCGGGTGCTGCTGGCGGGCGACGCGGCCCACATCCACCCGCCGGTCGGCGGGCAGGGACTCAACCTCGGCATCCAGGACGCGTTCAACCTGGGCTGGAAGCTGGCCGCCGCGGTCACGGGATGGGCGCCGGAGGGGCTGCTGGACACGTACCAGGCCGAACGGCACCCGGTGGCCGCCGACGTCCTGGACAACACCCGCGCCCAGATGGAGCTGATGTCGCTCGAGCCGGGCGCGCAGGCCGTGCGCAGGCTGGTGTCGCAGCTGATGGACTTCGACGAGGTGAGCCGGTTCCTGACCGAGAAGATCACCGCGATCTCGGTCCGCTACGACTTCGGCGAGGGGCACGAGCTGCTCGGTCGGCGGCTGCGGGACGTGGGGCTGAAGCAGGGGCGGCTCTACGGCCTCATGCACGGCGGCCGGGGACTGCTGCTCGACCAGACCGGCCGGCTCTCGGTGGCGGGCTGGGCGGACCGGGTCGACCACGTCGTCGACGTGAGCGAGGAACTGGACGTGCCCGCGGCGCTGCTGCGGCCGGACGGTCACGTGGCCTGGGTCGGTGACGATCAGCAGGATCTGCTCAGCCGGCTGCCCAGGTGGTTCGGCGCCGCCGCAGGCTGAGGGCCGGCCGGGGGCGCAGTGGCGGCCGCGCCGGTCAGGGGCGGTCAGGGGGTCGGTGGCGCCACGGAGAGGAGGAACTCGGCGCGCTCGGCTCCGCAGTTCAGGTAGCGGTGGGCGAGGCGGGAGTCGAACGTGATCGCCTCGCCCGCGTGCACGGCGTTCGGTTTGCCGTCGAGCTCGACGGTGAGCGTGCCCGCCAGGACGAACGCACACTCCAGCGCCACGTGGCTCCACGGCTCGGAGCTGATGGCCTCGCCCGGTTCGAGGACGCCGCGGAGTACCTCCATCTGCCCGTTGCCCGGCGTGAGCCGCTCGTAACCGATCTGCCCGCGCGGCCCGCGCAGGGTGGACCGCTCGCCGGGCCGGCTGATCCACACCGACGGCGCGGCGCCGTCCTCGAACAGCGTGGCCATCGACTCACCGAACACGTTCGCGAGCCGGCGCAGCGTGGCCAGGCTCGGCTCGGTGACCCCGCGCTCGATCTGGCTGAGCAGGGTGGCCGAGACCCCGGCGTCGGCGGCCAGTGCCCGAAGGCTGAGGCCCCGCCTGGTCCGCAGCTCACGAAGCTGGTCGCCGATCATGCGCTCTCCATGCAGTGACGCTGCACAAGCTGGGACCGGAAATGAAGGACGCGTGATGTCGATGCACAAAGTATAACCCGGACAGAAGCCGTTGACCGGCTTGTCAAGGCCGTCGTACGGTCCGGCCGTTGTGTAGTCACACTGCACATTCCTGATGCCTCGATCCACGCTCCGGGAGCCGTAGATGGCCGGGTACTCGCCTGCACGACGGTCGACTGTTCACCGCTGGTTGCTGGTCCTGCCATTCGGGTGGCAGATCTTGGCGGCTCCAGTGGTCAATGACGTGCGCTTCGCGCCGCTGCACATCCCTTTCCCGATGGTCTGGCAGATGCTGGGCATCGTGCTGACGACGGTAGTGGTCTCCATCGTCTTCGTGCTGGACCGCCGGGCCGGCGTCGACGACGAGGAGGCCGAGTTCCTCGAGAAGACCGGTAGCGAGCGCTGATGGTGCTCGCTCTGGTGCTGGTGATCGTCCTCGGCACCGCGGTCGGCTCCATCGTCTTCGGCAGGTGGGGTGGAAGCACGTCCACCCTGACCGGTTGGGCGGTCGGCGGGCGGCAGTTCGGCTCGCTGATGTTCTGGTTCATGAACGCAGGCGAGATCTACACGATCTTCGCGCTGTTGGGTATCTCCGGCTACGCCTGGTCGATGGGCGCACCCGCATACCTGGCGCTCACGTCGGTCTCGCTGAGCTACGCGGTCGGGTACTGGCTGATGCCGAAGATCTGGCGGGCCGGGCGGCGGCACGGCCTGATCACCGAGCCGGACTTCTTCGCCGCCCGCTACGACGCGCCGTGGCTGGGTGTCGTGACGGGCGTCGTCGGGATCGCCGCGCTCGTGGTCTACGTGCAGATCCAGCTGGTCAGCCTCGAGCTGATCGTGCGGATGACCCTGGGGGCCGCCGTAGCGCCCGGCGTCGCCGCCGTGCTCGGTGCGGTCCTCATGCTCGCGTTCGTGCTGGTGGTCGGGATGCGGTCGGCGGTGTTCGCCGCCGCGGTCAAGGACGTGCTCGTCGTGGTCGTCGTGGTGGCGCTGTCGGCGACCGTGGCGGAAAGGGTCGGGGCGTCGTCGCTGTTCGACGTGTTCCGGCTCGTGGAGGAGCAGCACCCGGGCATCGGCAGGTTCCCCGGGCTCGACCCGACCGCACCCACGACGTCGGTGTGGCTGATGACCTCGGCGCTCAACGTCGCGTTGGGCAACTGGGTGTTCCCGCACCTGTTCCAGGTGTCCTTCACCGCGAGGTCGGGCACGGCGATCCGGCGCACCGCGATCTGGCAGCCCCTGTACTCGCTGGCCTACTTCTTCGTCATCCTGCTCGGCTTCGGCGCGTTGCTGGCCGGGGTGCAGCCGGGGGACGCCGGCTCCAACGGGGCCCTGCTGCAGTTCGTCTCCACGTCCTATCCGTCGTGGCTCGTCGGCCTCTTCGCCGGGACCGCGTTCCTGCTGGCGTTGGCGCCGGGTGCGGTGCTGTTGCTCACCACCGGCTCGATCTTCACGCGCAACGTGCTCATCCCGCTGCGGCCGGGACTCTCCGACCGGACCTCGCTGCTCGCCTCCCGGTTGTCGATGATCGTGTTCGCCGCCGCGGCGGTGTTCCTGACGGTCGGCAGCAGCGAGTCGCTGGTGGACATCCTGCTGTACTCGTACTCGGCGATCGGCATGCTCGCTCCCGGCGTCTTCCTGGCGTTCCTCTGGCGCCGGACGTCGGCGGTCGCCGTGCTGCTGGGAATCGCGGCGGGCTTCGTGGCGCTGCTGGCGCCGTTCGCGAAGCACTTCTGGGCGGCGACGCTCCCGGAATGGGAGCCGGGGCTGATCGCCATGGCCATCAACGCGGTGGTCGTCGTCCTGGTCAGCGTGGTCACCTCCGCGCCGGATCCGGCCGCGGTCGCGGTCGGTGTCGAGTCGCCCTCCACGCGGCGGCCACGCCCGCTGGCTGCGGTGACCGAGGGCGGCCGGTGACGCCGCCGGACGGCACCGGCGAGCCGGTGACCGAGCTGTACGACCTGCGCGTGACGGTGGACCGGATCGAGGGGCGCTCGGTGTGCGGGATGGACGTCGGCGACCATGTCGAGCTCGTCGACAGCTCTCGCCTGCGCATCCCGGACGGCCGCCACTTCTGCATCTACGCGCTGCAGTCGGTGCTCCCGCTGCTGCCGGCCAAGCAGCGCAGGCTGCCGCCGGACGACTGGCTCGAACGCGACGCACTGGTCGCCTGCCCTGATCCGGAGGAACGGTTGATCATGCGGGTGGAGCGCATCGGGATCTGTCGGCTCCGCACCCAGGACCTGACGTGACCCGCGTGCAGATCGGCCTCGGCCTGCAGGGCGACAAGACGGCGGGGGAGTACGCACGCCTCGCCGTGCTCGCCGAGTCCTACGGGTTCGACGTGCTCTGCGTGTTCGGCGACCTGATGTTCCAGCCGCCGATCTTCCCTCTGCTGGAGATGGCGCGGGCGACCGAGCGCGTGCGCCTCGGCGCCGCCTGCTGGAACCCGTACTCGCAGCATCCCTACGAGATCGCGGGCCAGGTCGCCGCGCTCGACCTCGCGTCCGACGGCCGGGCCTACCTCGGACTCGCCAGGGGAGCGTGGCTGGACGCGGTCGGCATCCGGCGTACCCGGCCCGTCACGGTGGTCGACGAGGCGATCACCGTGATCAGGATGCTGCTGGCCGGCGACGACGGCGGCTTCGCCGGTGAGATGTTCCAGGTCGCGCCGGGCACGAGGCTCAGCTACACCCCGCGGCGCCCCACCGTGCCGCTGCTGCTGGGCGCCTGGGGGCCGCGGATGGTGGCACTGGCGGGCAGGGTGGCCGACGAGCTGAAGGTCGGTGGGACGGCGAACCCGGACATGGTTCCGGTGGCGCGTGACCGGCTGGCGGTGGGGACGACCGAGGCGGGCCGCCCCCTCGACGCCGTCGACGTGGTTGTCGGCGCGGTCACCGTGGTGGACGAGGACGCCGGTTTCGCGCGGGCACTGGCCCGCCGCGAGGTGGCGATGTACCTGGGCGTCGTGGCCGAGCTGGACCCCACCGTGGAGGTGCCGGCGGACGTGCTCGCCGAGCTGAAGCAGTACGTCAGCTCCGGCGGACATCACGAGATCGACGCGCTCATCCCGGACGACCTGCTGGACAGGTTCGCGTTCTCGGGCACCCCGGAGCAGGTGGCGCAGCAGGCCCAGCGGCTGATCGACGCGGGGGTGTCCCGGGTGGAGTTCGGTACCCCACACGGCCGCACCGCCGCGCGGGGCATCGAACTGCTGGGCACCCGCGTCCTCCCGCTGCTCTCGCGTGACTGAGGAGCGGCGTCGCGCTCCGTGAGTGACGCGGCCGGTCGGGTGTGGCTGGTCACGGGAGCGCCGAGGCCTCCAGGCGGCGGTTAGCCTCGAAGTCCGGGGGCCGAGGCGTACCGGGAGGCCGCGTGGGCGGCGCGTTGGACTGGTCGACCGAGTGGTTCACCAGTTTCGTGTGGATAGTCGGCGTCTTCGCGGCGACGGTGGTGGGTTGTGGCGTGGTCGCCGCGCTCCTCACGCGATTCACGGTGTGGGGACGGCAGTTCCGGCGGCTGGCCTACCCGTACTTCTCGCCACGGGGCGGCGCCGGGTGGCGCCCGCTGCTCGGCGTGCTGCTGCTCCTGCTGCTGACCATCGCCGGGGTGCGCCTCAACGTGCTGCTCTCGTACCAGTCGAACGGCCTGTACACCGCGCTGCAGCAGCTCGACGCCGCGAGCTTCGCGCGCTTCCTGGTGATCTTCGCCGTTCTCGCCACGATCTACGTGGTCCAGTCGTTGCTCGCCTTCTACGTCCAGCAGGCGATCGTCATCCGCTGGCGGGTGTGGCTCAACGACGACATCGTCGGTGACTGGCTCGGCGACCGGGCCTACCACCGTGGCCGGTTCACGCGCTCCGCCGTCGACAACCCGGACCAGCGCATCCAGGAGGACATCGCGTCGTTCCCGATGGACTCGGCGACCCTCGGAGTGGGCGCGGTCGGGTCGCTGGTGTCGCTGGTGTCGTTCACGCTCATCCTGTGGCAGCTCTCCGCGCCGGTGACGATCCTCGGGGCCGAGATCCCGCGGGCCATGACGTTCGCCGCCTACGTGTACGTGATCGTCGCCTCGGTGATCGCATTCCGGGTGGGCCGCCCGCTGATCCGGCTGAGCTTCCTCCAGGAGCGGTTCAACGCCTCGTTCCGCTACGCGCTGGTGCGGTTGCGCGACAACTCGGAGAACGTCGCGTTCCACCGTGGCGAGGACGTCGAACGCAGCACCCTGTCCTCGCGTTTCCGTGCGGTCATCGACAACGCGTGGGCGATCGTGTTCCGGAGCCTGAAGTTCCAGGGCTTCAACCTGGCGGTGAGCCAGGCGGCCGTCGTGGTCCCCGTGATCATCCAGGCCCCGCGGTTCTTCGCCGGCCAGATCACGCTCGGCGACGTCCAGCAGACCGCCACCGCCTTCCAACAGGTGCACGACTCCCTGTCGTTCTTCCGCAACGCCTACGACCAGTTCGCGAGCTACCGTGCCACCCTCGACCGGCTGACCGGGCTGCTCGACGCCGACGCCGAGGCCCGCGCGCTGCCGTCGGTGCAGCTGGAGGGTGGCGCCGGACTGGAGGTGCGCGACCTCACCGTGCGCCTGCCCGACGACCGGACGCTGGTCGACGAGCTCGACCTCACCGTGACCGCCGGCCACGCCCTGCTGGTGACGGGCGCGTCCGGCAGCGGGAAGACCACCCTGCTGCGCAGCCTGGCCGACCTGTGGCCCTACGCCGACGGCATCGTGCGCCGCCCGCTCGGCGACGGCGCCCTGTTCCTGTCCCAGCAGCCGTACGTGCCGCTCGGCAGCCTGCGCACCGCGCTGGCCTACCCGCAGCCGGCGGGCCGGATCGGCGACGAGGAGGCGGTCCGGGTACTGCGTCAGGTGCAGCTCCCACACCTCGCCGACCGCCTCGACGACGAGATCGACTGGGCCCGGCGGCTGTCTCCCGGGGAGCAGCAGCGCCTCGGGTTCGCCCGCGTGCTGATCATGCGTCCCCGGGTGGTCTTCCTCGACGAGGCCACCTCGGCCCTCGACGAGGGCCTCGAACACACCCTCTACACCCTGCTGCGCGACGAGCTGCCCGACAGCGTGATCGTCAGCGTGGGACACCGGAGCACGCTCGCCCGCTTCCACGACGAGCGCCTGGAGCTGCTCGGCGGCGGCCGCTGGCAGGCCACCGCCCCGCACCGGTAGCGCATCGGCCCGAGGGCCGGTCGGCCCCGCTCAGGTGGCCGGCAGCAGGGTGAACTCGGTCCGGCCCGAGGCGACGCCGTTGATCTGGAGCTCCACCGCGTGCGGACCGGGGTAGTAGCGCCGGGTGGTGATCGCGCGGAAGGAGTGGGCACGGGCGACGGCGAGCTCGCCGCCGGGAGCGAGCGTCGTGGTGGTCAGCTTGAAGGTCTTGCCGCTCTGGCTCCCGTTGGCCTTGCGGTGGTGCACGACGTAGTCGATCACCAGCCGCGCCGGCTCGGACCCGGCGTTGCGGACCGTGGCGGTGAAGGTGACGGTGCCGCCGAACGGGACGGTGGGGGAGTCGAGCTCCAGCCGGGTGACGTCGAGCGTGGCGGGCGGGAAGCCCAGCAGGTCCAGCGCCGCGACGTGTCCCTTCTTGGTCAGGGTCCGCAGCCCGTGGCGCACGATCCACGCGGTGTTGCCGTCCGGGTCGGCCAGCCAGCGCCTCGCGGTCTCGACGGTGAGGTCCGGTTCCAACCGGCTGAGGTCGTTGAGGTGGTTGGCGACCGAGCGCCGCACGTACTCGCTCCCGTCGCGGTAGAGGGCATCGAGGATCGGCAGGGTGGCGCGGGGGTCGCTGATGATCTTTCGCACGCGCGTGGACCACGGCAGGAAGGGCCGGGTGCCCTCCGACGCGAGGCGGCGGACGTGCTCGTCCTGCGAGGTCGTCCACGTGAGGATCGCCGCCAGCGCCCGGTCGAGGTCGTGGTCCAGCAGGCTGCGGAGCGCGAACTCCGACGTCAGCCGGGACGTGAGGTCGGCGAGCATCGCGAGGGCGTCGTCGAACGCCTCGTCGGTGTTCTCGGCGATCGCCGTGGCCGCGAGCGCACTGGTGACGGGCCAGATCAGCCAGCCGCGAAACGGTGCCGAGCCGTCCCGGGCGGCGCGGATCGTGCCCGCGAAGGCCGCGTAGTCGCCCGGGAGATCGTGGATGAGTGCGTCGCGCAGCAGGTCGCTGCGCTCCCGCAGCGCCAGCGGGGCGAGACCGGCCTCGGCGGCGCGCAGCGCGGTCAGCGGGGCAGCCGGCCGGGCGGCGTGGATCGCCTGGGTGAGGGCCTGCGCGGTAGGCGGCCCGATCAGCTCGTCGGCGAACGGCATGGCATCTCCCAGCGCGTGTCGGACGGCGCCGTCGGGTCGCCGCGGGGACCGTCCTACCAAGCGGGGCTCAGCCGGTCCCGCGGGGGCCGCCCGGCTGGAAGGCGTCCCACACGGCGAGGCTGTCCTCGTAGACGTGGTGGCGGGTGATCACGCCGTGCTCCACGGTCAGGTGCAGCGCGAAGGCGGCGACGTAGCTCCGCCCCGTCGGCTTCGCCGTGTTCTGCAGCTCCCCGAGCACCACGGCGTCCGGGCCGTCGACCAGCACCGCCTCGATCTCGGCCGAGCTCCGACCGGCCACGTGGTGCTCGCCGATGAGGCGGAAGTGCTCGGCGACCCCGGCCCGCGTGGACCGGTCCCGGATCCAGGGGACCGATCGGGAGTGGTCACCGGGCGGCCAGTCCAGCTTCCAGTCCACGTGGTCGGCGTAGAGCTCGGCGATCTTCTCGGGATCGCCCAGCGCGATCCGTTCCAGCAGCCGGGTGACGGTCTCTCGGGTGTCCATGGACAGCAGCCTGGTCGGTGCCCGTGCCCGGGTCGATGACCTCCGAGGTCATGCGGACCCTTCCGTCGCCGCCGGCGGCCGATGGTCAGTGGGGCCGGCGTAGCCCGGCGATGAGGAGATCGACCAGCCGACGCGCGTCGTAGCGGGGATCGTGGTCGGCGCCGATGCAGAGGTTCCCGACGCCGCGCATGAGCTCGTAGGCCGTCAGGTCGGACCGGATCTCGCCGGAACCCGCGGCGGCGTCGAGCAGTTGGGTGCACACGGGCACGAGGCGGTCGAGGAAGTAGGCGTGCAGCGTCTCGAATCCGGCGTTGTCGGACTGCAGCACGGCAGCTAGCCCGTGCTTGGTGACCAGGAAGTCGACGAACAGGGTGATCCACTGCCCCAGCGCGGCGTACGGAGTTGCGCTGGTCGCCAGCAGGGCCGGGCCGGCCTCGGCGCAGGCCTCGACCTGACGCCGGTAGACGGCGATGATCAGATCCGCTCGCGTCGGGAAGTGGCGGTAGATCGTGCCCATCCCGACACCGGCCTCGGCCGCGATGTCGCGCACCGGCGCATCCACCCCCGAGGCGACGAAGACCGCGGCAGCCGCGTCGAGCAGCGTCTCCTCGTTGCGCCGGGCGTCCGCCCGCTTGGACCGCCCTGCGGGTCGGGCGCCCTCGTCGCCGTCGTTCATCGCGCCGTTCCTTCCGCCGCCGAGGTTGCTAAGTGGAACACTGCTCCGTATCGTTAGCGGAGCAACGTTCCGCTTGCTCATGATGCCAGAGCGGGGCCGGGAGCGGCGGACCACGGTGATCGTCGTTCCCCGCTCACGAGCCCCCGTGAAAGGACGAACGGACCCATGACGCACCCACCCCGAGCCGGTTTCGGGATCATGACCGCCCCCATGCAGGTCGGCTACCACGACGTCCTGCGGGTCTGGCGCGAGGCGGACGCGATCCCGGAGATCGAGCACGCGTGGCTGTTCGATCACCTCATGCCGATCGGCGGTGACCCGAGCGGGCCGACCTACGAGGGCTGGACCCTGCTGTCGGCCCTCGCCGCGCAGACCCGGCGCCTGCGGCTCGGCCTGCTCGTCACCAGCAACCGCTTCCGGCCGCCCGCGATGCTGGCCAAGATCGCCGCGACCGTCGACATCGTCTCCGGCGGACGGCTCGATCTCGGCATCGGCGCAGGCTCCCGCCCCGGCCACCCGCTGGCCCGCCGCGAGTACGACGCACACGGCCTGCCCTTCCACGACTCCGCGCACGCCGTGGGGAGCCTCGCGGAAGCCTGCACGGTGATCCGGCGGTTGTGGACCGAGGAGGAGCCGTTCGACGTCCACGGCACCTACGTCCAGCTCACCGGAGCGTTCTGCAACCCCAAACCCGTGCAGCGGCCCCACCCGCCGATCCTCATCGGCGGACGCTCCGCCCCGACGCTGCGGGTGGCCGCCGAGCACGCCGACCTGTGGAACATCCCCGGCGGCGACATCGACGACGCCATCGCCCGCAGTGCACTGCTGGACCGCTACTGCACCGAGATCGGCCGGGACCCCGCCTCGATCACCCGCTCGATCCACCTGCCCGTCTCCTACGACCGGCCCGGCGCCACCCGGGACGCGATCGGCGAGGCGATCGACGCCGACTTCCGGCACCTCGTCCTCGGACTGCCGGCGCCCTACCCCGCCGACGTCGTACGGTGGGTCGCCGACGAGCTCATCAGCACGTCGCCCCGGCTCTAGCATCCTGGTAGTTGTCGAGATCGACGCACAACGACCCAGGAGCATGCATGAGCGGTACAGAGCCTCCGGTGCCCACCGTCTCGGCGCGGTTGCGTCGCGGCCTCGAACACGTCGCCGGGTACGGCGCCACCGCGAGCGGCGGCGTCGGTCGCACCGCCTTCTCCGCGGCCGACCGGCAGGTCCGGGAGTGGCTCGCGGGCGAGTGCAAGCAGGCCGGGCTGGCACTGCGCACCGACGGCATCGGCAACGTCTTCATCCGGCTGGACGCGCCGGACGCCCCCGCGGGCACGCCTCCGGTCTGGGCCGGCTCGCACCTGGACAGCGTGCCGGAAGGCGGTCGCTTCGACGGCGCGCTCGGGTCACTGGCCGCGCTGGAGGTGGTGCGCAGGCTGGCCGAGGAGCACGTTCCCCTGCGACGGCCGGTCGAGGCCGTGGTATTCGCCGACGAGGAAGGCAACTACCACCACCTCCTCGGCTCCACGGCCGTCGCGCGCGGCTTTTCGTCGGACGAGCTCGCCACGCTGCGGGGACGCGACGGGGACCTGCTCGTCGACGCTCTGCAGGCCATGGGCTGGGATGTCGAGGCGGCAACCCGGACCGCGGTGCGCCCCGGGGACGTCCACGCCTACGTCGAACTGCACATCGAGCAGGGCTCCGTGCTCGAGTCGGCCGGGGCCGCGATCGGGGTCGTCACGGCGATCGTGGGGATGGGTGGCGGGCACATGGAGTTCCGTGGCCGCCAGGACCATGCCGGCACCACGCCGATGCCGCTGCGGCGCGACGCGCTGCGGGGAGCCGCCGAGCTTCTGGTGCGACTGCCGGAGGTGGCACGGTCGGTGAGCGAGACCGCCGTCGCCACCTGCGGCATCCTGCACGTGGAGCCCGGGGGAGCGAACGTCGTGCCCGGGCTGGCCCGCTTGCAACTGGACTTCCGTGACCTGGACCGCGAGCGGATGCTCGAGCTGGAGGCGGCGATCGTGGCGGTGGCGCGGGAGGTCGCGGACCGCCACGGCCTGGAGGTCGGCTACACCCGCGAGAGCATCACCGACCCGGTGCCGTTGGACCCGCGGATGCAGGAGCTCGTGGCCACGGTGGCCGCCGGTCAGGGCCTGCGGACCCTGCCCCTGCCCTCCGGTGCCGGGCACGACGCACAGAACATGGCCAAGCTCGCCCCCACGGGCATGATCTTCGTGCCCAGCGTCGACGGGCGAAGCCACTCCCCGGCCGAGCTGACCACGTGGGAGGACATCGATGCGGGGGCGAACGTGCTCCTCGCGATGGTCCACGCTCTCGCCACCGAGTGAGCAGCGTCAGGTGAGCAGTCCCAGCCCCCAGGCGGTCGAGGTCAGCACGGCGAAGACCGTGAGACCGAGCAGGATGGTCAGCCAGAGGCGACGGAGTGTTCCTGGCATCGTTGCCCTCCCTTGCCGTGGTCGCGGATCTAGGTCAGGGACGCCGGTCCCTGGCTGATCATCTGGTAGGTCAGGAACAGTGAGAAGGCGATGTAGAACATGGCGATCAGGACCATGATCGGGAGCCGCCAGCCCTTGAGCTTGGCGAATTCCGGCAGGGTCCGGCGGTTGAGGATGATGATCAGCACGGAGTAGATCGCCATGACGAAGCCGCCGCCTGCGGACGCGATGACCAGGAGCAGTACCGGCTCGATTCCGGTCCAGATGATTCCCGAGCCGGCGATGATCATCAGCCACACCACGGTGATGTAGATCTTGCTCTCGCTCCAGAAGGTGCTCTCCTTCAGGAACGTGACCTTGAGCGAGTCGCCGGCGAGCCGGCTCACGTAGTCGATCACCCCGATGTTGGTGGAGAAGAGCATCAGGAAGCCGGCGACGTAGAAGGCGGTGGTGAACCACGGTCCGATGATGGTGCCCAGTGCGGCGCCTTCCTCCTGGAGGAACCCCAGCCCGCCCTCGAGGTCGGTGTTCGTGCCGATCGTCGAGACGACCAGTACCGAGAGGGAGACCAGCAGCAACGCCCCGATGAACCAGAACGTGATGAGCTGTTCCCAGTTGGCGATGCGCCACCACTGCCGCCAGCGGCGTTCGTTCTCCGTGGTGGTGGGGACCATGTACCCGAGCGACGGGGCCGCCACCTCCTGGCCGGTGACCGGGGAGACGATGTTGGGGATGTTGATCCCCATCCCCATTCCCTTGTCCCTGATGTAGTTGCTCTGGACCAGGTTGTTGGCCCCGCCGGCGCCCGCGAAGACGATCGCGCCGAACAGCGAGGCCGCTCCCAGTTGGGCGACGACGCCGGGCAGGTTGCCGGTGACGTCGGGAATGTCAGTGACGACCTGGGCCCAGGCTCCCGCATTCGTCGCGACAACGATCGCCGTGACGACGAAGAGGAGGATGAGGACGATCATGATGCCCTCGACCTTCTCGAGGGTCTGGTAGATGACCGGTGAGACGGTCACGGCCAGTCCGATGGAGAGCAGGAATATGGTGGCGATCAACGGGACCGCCGACTCGCTGAGGGCGAAGATGAATGTGAACACCGTCGCCCCGCTGGAGGCCCAACCGGGCCAGGCGTTCGGCAGAATAGCGCCGAGTACGAAGACGATGCCCCAGGGTAGCCACAATCGCGAGAATCCGGTGACGGCCGTCTCGCCCGTGATCAGGGTGTAGCGCTCGATCTCCATGTTGAGGAAGAACTGCATCGTGATGCCCACTACCGCGAGCCAGACAATGCCCAACCCCGCCTGCGTGGTGATGTAGGGCCAGAGCACCAGTTCGCCGGACCCGAGTGCCGTCGCGGTGAGGATGATGCTGGCCCCCATGTACTTCCGCAGACCCTGGGGCTCGGGCAGGTCGCGGTAGCCGACCGCGGGGAGGTACTTGCTGGGTAGTTCGGTGGCGAGTCGGGGTGTGGGCGCCTCGACGGACTCGGCCATGGGGCAACTCCTCTGTGCGCTCTGGCCCCGAGCCGCGCCGGTCGACCGGAGCGCTGTCCCGGGAGATGGGCGACAACCAGCGATCCGGGCGTGCCAGATCGCTCACGTATCGAGTTCATTCTGTCCGGAACGGCCACTCAGCCGGCGGGGCGAAATGCTGCACCCGGCCCGCCGTGCACCACACGCGCGAATCGCTTTTCGGGCGTGCGGTAGCCGTGAGGACGCCTCGATGCGCTACCCGACAACCTTGCGCGGAAGTCTAGTGATGACATCGGCTCTGCTCAAGGCCCGAATTTCTCGACGGTAATACGGGTGCGCCGGACCGGAGATTCCCGGGCCCGGCGACTCCACCGGAACCGAATCGCTCCCCGCGATCTCGCGCGGCGGCGCCCCTCGGAGACGTGCAGGGTGGTCGGGTCGGGCGGTGCACCGTCTACATTCATCCAGCATGTCGGTGGACGACGGTTCCGGCTCGTCGAGGCGCACCCCGCTGCTGGTGCTCGGGAAGATCACGGAGATCCTCGACGCGTTCTCCCTCGCCCGCCCCGCGCTGACCCTGGGCGAGATCCAGCAGGCCACCGGCCTGCCGACGTCGACGGTCCAGCGGCTGGTCACCAACATGGTGGCGCAGGGGCTCCTGGACCGGGCCGGTGACCGGATCCGGATCGGCGTGCGCATGGCCTACTGGGCGGCTCCCGCCGTCAAGGGCGTGGACGTGCTGACGATCGTCAACCCGGTGCTGCGCGAGATCCGGGACGCCACGGGCGAGACGGCCTGCTTCTTCCGGGAGGAGCAGGGCTTCCGGGTGTGTGTGGCGGTCGCCGAGACCCGGCACGCCCTGCGGCGCGACATGTACGTCGGCAAGATCCTCCCGCTGCACGCCGGGTCGGCGGGCCGGGTACTGCTCGCGTGGAACGCCGAGCTCACGGAGACGGTGCTCGCGCGGCCCCTGGAACCGATCACCGGCACCACCGTCACGAGCGCGGAACGCCTGCGCGAGCTGGTCCGGCAGACCCGTGCCGACGGGTTCGCGATCACCATCGCGGAACGCGAGGACGGCTCGTCCGGGCTGTCCGCACCGGTGTTCGACTCGGCCACCGAGCTCGTCGGCGCGCTGTCGATCAGCGGGCCGACCCTCCGGATGCCGCTGGCCGTCTGCGAGGGGTGGGTGGACCTGCTGGTCGGCTCCGCCGAGAAGCTCACCAGGACCCTGGGCGGGCGCTACCCGAGCTAGGACCCGTCCCGACGGCGATGATCGTTCCCAGACCCGGCTCTTCGCCCTCCGAACGGCCGATACCCGGATCTCGCGGCGATCACGGGGGCCGCGCGGGCGACTCGGCCGCGGAAACCGGGCGACTCGCGCGCGCGAAGCGGGCGACTCGCGGGGCCCCGGGTCGCAGCGCCGGGCGACTTGACGCAATCCATCGGTTGCAATAACGTTGCAACCGTTCAGTTGCTACTTGATGGAGGTTGACATGGGATTCCCCGATCGCATCGAGCGGGTCGTCGAGATCGCCCACCCGCCGGCCAAGGTGTGGGCTGCCCTCACCACGGCCGAAGGGCTGGGCACCTGGTTCGGCAACGACGCGACGATCGACCTGCGTCCGGGCGGGTCGGCACACATGACTTGGAACGACGGCCCCACGGCCGACATGCGGATCGAACGGGTCGAGGAGCCGTCGGTGTTCGGCTTCACCTGGCACATCTACGGCCTGCCCGAGGACGATCCGCGCCGCACGTACGTCGAGTTCACGCTCGAGCCGGTCGGTGCGGGCACGCGCCTGACCGTGGTCGAGTCCGGCTTCGCGCAACTGCCGGACGACGCCTTCACCGGTGCGTACGAGGGCAACACCAAGGGTTGGGCGAGCGAGCTCGGTGAGCTGGTCGACTACCTCGATGTCGCCTGACATCGAGGCGATCGCCGAACAGGTCTTCGTCGCGCTGGCCGATCCGAGCCGGCGCGCCATCCTGGCCGCGCTCGCGTCCGGCGGACCGGCCACGGCCACGGAGCTGGCCGATCGGCTGCCCATCACGCGGCAGGCGATCGCCAAGCATCTGGCCCTGTTGGCCGAGGCCGGGCTCGTGACGCCCGAGCCGGGGGAGCGGCGCCGGGTGCGCTATCGACTGCGCTCCGCCCCGATGCAGGTGGCACAGCAGTTCCTGGCCGCTCTGGCCCGTGACTGGGACGGCCGCCTCGACGCGTTGAAGGAGCACCTCGGCCCGTGAGCCGAGCGAACCGAACTGGAAGGTGGACACCACGATGAAGACACCACCGGTCGTGTCACCGAGCGAGTGGGACGCCGCATGGCGGCAATTGCTCGTGAAGGAGAAGGAGCTGACCCGCGCCCGCGACGCGCTGGCCGCCGATCGCCGCCGCATGCCGTGGCTGGCGGTGGAGAAGGAGTACGGGTTCGACGGACCCGCAGGCAGGGTGAGCCTGCTCGACCTGTTCGAGGGTCGCCGTCAGCTGATCGTCTACCGCGCCTTCTTCGAGCCCGGGGTGTGCGGCTGGCCCGACCATGCGTGCCGCGGTTGCTCACTGGTGGCCGACCAGGTCGCCCACGTCGCCCACCTGAACGTCCGCGACACCACCCTCGTCTTCGCCTCGCGGGCGCCGCAGCCGGACATCGAGCGGGTGAAGGCGCGGATGGGCTGGACGATGCCCTGGTTCACCATGACCGACGACTTCGACGCCGACTTCGGGGTGGACGAGTGGCACGGCACCAACGCGTTCATCCGCGACGGCGACCGGGTGTTCCGCACCTACTTCATCAACAACCGCGGGGACGAGGCGATGGGGAGCACCTGGAGCTACCTCGACATCACCGCGCTCGGGCGGCAGGAGGAGTGGGAGGACTCGCCGGAGGGCTATCCCCGGACCCCGGCGTACGAGTGGTGGAACTGGCACGACGAGTACGGCGCCGCGGTGCAGGGGTAGCGGAGCCGCTGCCGTGGTCGAGCACGGCACTGCTAGCGGCGTGGCCCGGCCACCCACGCGAACGCCGAGGCCGACGACCGCACACCCTGCGCGGCCTTCGACCGGTTGGGCTCCCCGAGGTCGGCGAGCAGGTCCTCGGAGAGCTCGACCATCCCGGCGAGGCCGGCCGGGGTGAGCCACGACGGCCTGGTCGCGAACACGATGTCTTCCGACGCGGTGTTGCCGCTCGCACCCGGGGCGAACGGGCAGCCGCCCAGGCCGCCGAGTGCCCCGTCGACCACGGTGGCGCCCGCGCCGATCGCCGCCAGGGTGTTGGCCACGCCCAGGCCCCAGGTGTCGTGCCCGTGGTAGACGATCCGGCGGGCCGGGGTCTCCTCGCCCACCCGGGAGACCAGGCTCGACACCTGGGCGGGCACGGCTTGGCCGAGCGTGTCGCAGAGCACGATGTCCTCGGCGCCCTCGGCCCGGGCGTCCCGTGCGATGGCGAGCACCCGCTCCTCCGGCACCGGCCCGTCGAACGGGCACGTGAACGACGTCGCGATGCAGAGCTGGATCCGGCCGCCTGCGGCGCGGGCGGTCTCGACGGCCGCGGGCATGGCCGCCAGGCTGGCCTCCGTGCTGCGGCCGATGTTGGCCTGGTTGTGCGCGTCGGAAGCCGAGAAGCAGTACTGGACGTTGAGCGCGCCCGCGGCCACGGCCCGTTCGACGTGCCGGGGGGTGGCGACCCAGACCCAGCACCGGGCGAGCTCCTCGGGCGTGAGTGCCTCGACCACCTCCAGTGTGTTCGCCATCGGCGGCACCAGGTCGGGGCGGGCCATCGAGCCGATCTCCAGGCTGGGGACGCCGAGGCGCAGCAGCTCCCGGACGATCTCCACCTTGCGTTCGGTGGCCAGGAGCTTGCCGGTGAGCTGCAGGCCGTCGCGCAGGGTCACGTCCCGCAGGATCGCGTTCGTCATGACCGCTCCTCTCCCGCGACGACCGCGGCGATCTCGTCGTCGCTCATCCCGAGGACGCCGGCGAGCACCTCCCCGGTGTGCTCGCCGAGGTCCGGTCCCACCGTCCGGACCGGCAGCGAGACGTCGCCGATCACCGGGACGATCCCCGGGAAGCCGACCTGGCGTGGTTCGTCCTCGCCGGTGTCCACCGGCAGGTACTGGATCATGTTGCGGGCCCGGTACTGCGCGTCGTCACAGATGTCGGCCGCCGTGTAGCTCGGGCCGGCCGGCACCCCGGCCCGGTCGAGCTGCTCGAGCACCTCGGCCCGCGGCCGGCCCGCCGTCCAGGCGCCGATCGCCGCGTCGAGCTCGTCGCGGCGCGCCCAGCGTCCGGCGTTGCTGCTCAGTGCCGGGTCGTCGGCCAGGTCGGGGCGCCCGATCGTCGCCATCAGCCGCTGGTAGATGGCGTCGCCGTTGCCCGCGATGATGGCGCTGGTGCCGTCGCCGCACAGGTAGGCGTTGGACGGGGCGATGCCCTCCATCCGGCCACCGACCCTGGTCCGGTTCACGCCGTAGGCCAGGTGGTCGGGCACGAGCGACTCCATCATGGACAGGATCGCCTCGTTGAGCGCCACGTCGATCACGCGTTCGGTCAGCGGCGCCCGGCCGTCCACCCGCCCTGACCGGCCCGACTCGCGCCGGAACAGCGCCATCACCGCGCCGAAGGCCGCGTACAGCCCGGCGATCGAGTCGCCGATCGAGACGCCGACGCGCACCGGTGCCCGGTCGGGTTCCCCCACGAGCTCGCGCAGGCCACCCATGGCCTCGGCAACCGCGGCGAAGCCGGGGCGGTCCGCCAGCGGGCCCGTCTGGCCGAAGGCCGAGACGCGGGCGATGACCAGGTCGGGGTTCGCGGCGTTCAGCTCGTCGGGCCCCAACCCCCACTTCTCCAGGGTGCCGGGGCGGAAGTTCTCCAGCAGGACGTCGCAGTGCCGGACCAGGTCGAGGACGACGTCGCGGCCGGCCGCCGACTTCAGGTCCAGCGCGACGGACTTCTTGTTGCGGTTGATCGTGCGGTACAGCATCGATGTCGTGCCCGCGTACAGGCGCCAGTTGCGTAGCTCGTCGCCCGTCCTCGGCCGCTCGATCTTGATCACCTCGGCACCGAAGTCGGCGAGCAGCCTGCCTGCTGTCGGGGCTGCGATGTAGTTGCCGAGCTCGAGCACGCGGACCCCGTCGAGGGGGCGGATCGGGCGGTCGTTCACGAGTACTCCCCACGCGATGAGTGCCGGCGGTCGGGTCAGCACGACGGCGACGACGGAGCGCGACCTCAGACGCTCGCGCCGCCGCCCCCGTGTCCACCATACGAACACGGATCCACGATGTGGGCAACCAGGAGGCGGCGGTACCTGCGGGTGTGGCTGCTCACGTCACCGGCGACCCGCAGCCCCGACCCGGACGATGCTGCCGCGCCTCAGGACGGGTTCAACCTCGAGTAGTCCCCGAACGACCAGCGCAACGGCATCGTCCCCTCGACGTCGAGCACCTCGTCCACGTCGAGGTCGATCATCTGCTGGGCGCCCGGTACCGTCGCCGCCCGCTCGGCGTCCCAGTCGATCCGGGCCCGCCCGGAGAGATGCAACGCCCGGCCGCGCTCCCAGTGACCGGCGGCTGTCGTGGCCGGACCCGAACGCCACGTCCCGGTCCGAGCGACGACCCATGCTCTCGCCGTCCCGCTGAAGGGCTACCCGCGCCCGGCCACGGTGCTGGTGGCGGCGCGTGCCGTGCCGCGGTAGCTGCCGGGCGCCTGCCTGCGGTCCCGGCGGAAGGCGCGTCCGAACGCGTACACCGAGGTGTAGCCGACCGAGTGGGCGACGGTCTCCAGGGTGTCGCCGGTGTCCCGGAGCCGGACCGCGGCAAGGTCCATCCGCAGGCGCGTCAGGTAGCGGCCAGGAGTCTCGCCCGCGACCGTGCGGAACCGGCGCGCGAGCGTGGTCCGCGACACCGCCACCTCGGCTGCGAGCAGCTCCGTCGTCCAGGCTCTGGCCGGGTCCTGGTGGAGTTTCGCTATCGCGACGCTGACCAGCGGGTCGCTCAGCACGCCGAGCCAGGACCCGCGCGCCTCGGCCGGCTTCTGCGCCAGCCAGACCCGCAGCAACTGCACGAGCAGGATGTCGACAAGCCGGTTGAGCACCACCGCGGTGGCGAGCTGGGGATGTGCCAGCTCCCTGGCCAGCAGGCGGACGGTGTCGTCCAGGCAGGTGCCACCGTTGTCCGCCCGAATGTGCACCATCTCGGGAAGCGAGGCGAGAACCTGGATGGACACCGCGGGGTCGTACTCGTAGGAGGCGCCCAGGACGTGGGTCTGGATCTCCCCCGAGCCGAAGCGCAGCACGCTTCCCTCGGTCCGGGCTCGTTCGGCGGTGGCGCAGTCGCAGGACGTGACCGCGGCGTCCGGATCGCTGCTGAGGGTGTGTGCGGTGCCGGTCGGCAACAGCACGACGTCACCCGGCATCAGCTGCTCGGGAGCTCGGCCGGGAAGCCCGAGCCACGCCGTGCCCGCGGTGACGGCGTAGAACGCGGCCCCGCCGATGCTGCTCCAGGAGATCCCCCAGGCCTCGGCGGCGTCGATCCGTGCACCGAGTACGCCGCGGACCCCGGCGACGGCGAGTACGTCGGCCAACAGGTCCATGCGTGCGAGAGTACCGCTGGCGGCTCATGAATGGCACGATCGGATATCTGTTGGCCCGCTTCGGGCATCGATCGGGTCGCCCGATGCCCATATGGTGGTGCCGTGACGGACTCATTCGACTTCGACGGGATGAACCGCAAGGTCATCACCGAATTCCGCGCCAACGGCGGCAAGGCCGGCGGCATGTTCGAGGGCAAGCCGCTGATCCTGGTGCACAACATCGGCGCCAGATCCGGAGTCGAGCGGATCACGCCGCTGGTCTACCTCGCCGAGGGCGACCGGATCTTCATTTTCGCCAGCAAAGCCGGCGTCGATCAGAATCCCGCTTGGTATCACAATCTTCTGGCGAACCCGAACATCACGGTCGAACTCGGCACCGAGACCTTCGCGGTGGTCGCGCGGGTGCTCTCCGGCGCGGAGCGCGACGAGTACTGCGCCAAGCAGTCCGCCGTGCAGCCGCAGTTCGCCGAGTACCAGCGCAACACCAGCCGGGTCATCCCGGTCATCGAACTGGTGCGCGTCTAGCGGTAGTGCCCGTGGGCGTTGTTGACGGCGTGTCGGCCTGAGGACATGTGTCCCCCCAGTGATCACGGAGGCTCTGCCGACCGCGCCTCTCTTCGCGACCTTTTACGCGGCGAGGTGCAGGAGTGGTTTTCGGCGGGGTCTTCGTTGTGGGTCGATCCAGGCGGGTGGGGTGAACTCGGGGAGCCCGTCGCGGATGTGGACCTGCCAGTCGGAGTGGTGGAGCAGCCGGTGGCAGGCCCGGCAGAGCATGACGCAGTTGTGCAGGGCGGTGTCGCCGCCGTTCTCCCAGGCTGTGATGTGGTGGACCTCGCACCACGACGGCGGCCGCCCGCACCCGGCGCAGCCGCGGTCGCGGGCGGTGATGGCGCGGCGCAGGCCGTCGGGGATGGTGCGGGTGACCCGCCCGACGTCGAGCGGCTGACCCTTCCCGTTGAGCACGACCGGCACGACCGCGGCGTCGCAGGCCAGCATCCGCAGCGATTCCGGCGACAAGGTGCCCCCGAAGTCCAGGCACGCGGCGCGGGCCCGGTTCTCCAGATCCTCCAGCCGGACCAGCACCGTGAGACGTGGACGGCGCCCGCCGCACTCGGGGACGTCGCCGTGGTCGAGCACGTAGCCGTACACGTCGGCGAGGGCGTCGGCCTGGCGTTGGGCGGTGCTGCGGTGTTCGTCGGCGGTGGCGGGCCGGGCGTGGGCGTCGATCACGGTGACGATGGCGTCGAACATGGCAGCGTCGTCGAACCGGGCCTTGAGGGTGCCGCCCGCTTTGCCGCGGTGGGGGGTCAGGTGCAGTTCGTTGACCGGCGCGGGTGGGCGGTCGTCGGGTTCGGCGCCGTCCTCGTCGAGGGCCTCCACGAGCGCGGTGCCCCAGGCCTGTAGTTCGGAGGGGGTGTAGACCGCGGTTTTCTCGGCGAGTTGGGCTTCGGCACCGGCCCACACGTCGGGTGTGAGCCGCTGCGCGGCCGGGCCGGCGAGCACGCGGGCGATCACCGCGACGTGGCGTAGCCCGGTGTGCCCGGCGGCGAACACCTCCGCCGTGGCGGCCAACCGGGCGGGTAGTGCGGTGCCGTCGAGCCCGACCCGGGGGCAGACCTGTTCGGCGGCGACCACCCGCTGGCGGGCCTCGAACCGCTCCCACCCGAGCAGATCCCCCAACGCCGCCGGGGTCGACGTGTAGCCCCGCTCCGCGAACGTCCCCCGCCGCTCCAAAGCCGACACGGCGGCAACGACAACCCGGTCCAACCGCCGGCTCGTGCCCTCGCACAAGGTGAGCACGGAGAGCAGGTCGTCGTCGGTAGCGGAGTCGGTGGCGGCGGACAGCGCGTCGATCGCCTCGACCAGGAGGCGATGCGCGGTGGTGAGCGGGCTGTCCGACACCTCTTCATCATACTCGAACACATGTTCGAATCGATGTTCGTCGTCGCAGGTCAACAGCCGTTCAGCGCTCGCTCGTGGCAGTGGCCGCCGGGCTTGCCGATCGCTCCACGCCGTCCGACCCGCCACGGACTTGCCCGGCCGGCCTGGCTCGACCGCCCCACTGGCACGGTGATCCGCCGCTGCGAACGCCCCGCCCGGGGCGAGTTGGTGCACGCGGATGTGAAGAAGACCTCGACGAGAAAGCCCACCGCGACCACCCACTCATCAGCCGGGTCGACAACCCGCCTGGGCACTAGCCACTGTGCGTCCGACCCTTGGCCACGGTGAGCAGGACCGCGGAGTCCGTGAGGGCGTCGAGCGTGTGCCGGGCAGGGGGGACGATGAGGAGATCCCCGGGTGATCCCTCCCAGCCTTCCTCCCCGGCGCTCAGGCGTACGCGCCCGTGCAGGACGTGCACGGTGGCCTCACCCGGGCTCTCGTGCTCGTCGAGGCCGTGGCCCGCGGCCAGCGCGATCACGGTCTGCCGTAGCACGTGTTCGTGTCCGCCGAACACGGTCTGGGCGCTGCGTCCGCTGGAGGCGTTGCGGGCCAGTTCCAACTGTTGGCGGGCGAGTGCGGTCAACGACGACTTCTCAGCCATGAGTGGGCCTTCCGACGCGGCGAATGACTACGTGGTCCTGGTTCTACTCGGCGTTGGAGGTGGTGGTCCCGAAACACCACCCGCACGTTCTCGGGGGCATTCCGATGGGGCCCGCCAGGAGTTCAGTGCGGCGTGGGGTGGGCGTGCCACCGGTGCGGGCCGCCGAAGCCGTGCTCGTCGTTCCAGGCGACCGCGTCGACCGCCGTGGCGGTCTGCCCGGTCGCGCCGCGGCGGCCGGCGAGATGCAGCGCCGCCGGCACGACGTGTTCGGGGCGCAGGTAGGGCGGGTTCACGAACCCGGCGGCCGCACGGGCGGCGGCCATCTCCGCCGAACCGGTGGTCATCGTCGGGCCGGGGATCAGGACGTTCGCGGCGATGTCGTGGTCGCGCAGCTCCGCGGCCAGGGAGAAGATCATGCTGGTCAGGGCGGCTTTGGACGCCTCGTAGGGCTGGTTCAGCCCCGCCGAGCGCGCGGCCCGCCACACTCCCGGCTCGACCTCCCGGGTCATCGGGCCGATCGTGCCGACGGCGATGATGCTCCCACCGCCCGTCGCGGCCAGTGCGGGGACGAACCGGCGAATGACGGTGAGGGTGCCGATGACGTTGACCTCGAACATCGCCCGCCATTCGGCGTCGCCGGCATCCATCACCGTGGACAGTCCGGTCGGCTCGAACAGGCTCCGCTGGCGCAGCGCCGCGTTGCAGACGACGACGTCGACGCGGCCGAACCGGTCGAGCGCGGCGTCCCGGGCCGCCGCGACGCTGTCGCCGTCGGTGATGTCGGCCGAAACGGCCAGGACGCGGTGGAGGTCGGGCCCCTCGAACGGCTCCACGCCCAGCGGGTCCCGATCCATGGCGACGACGGCCGCTCCCTCGCGCAGGAACCCGTTCGTCAGGGCTCGTCCGATGCCCCGGGCGGCCCCGGTGACGACCACGACGGGATGGGGGAGCTCTGCCACCACACGCCTCCTCTGCATGCCTGCGACTCGGCCGGTGGTTACGCGAGCAGCCCCGGTAGATAGGTGGCGATCTCCGGCACCGCGATCAGGATGCCCAGCAACGCTGCCTCGATCAGGATGTACGGCGCGATCCCACGGAAGATGTCGCCGAGATCGAGCTCGGGTACCACCGACTTCATCGTGTAGAGGTTCAGCCCGACCGGTGGGGTGATCACCGCGATCTCCAGGTTGACCACCAGCAGCACGCCGAACCAGAGCGGGTCGAAGCCCAGCTCGGTGATCGCCGGTACCAGGATGGGGGTGACGACCAGCAGCAGTGAGGCCGCGTCGACGAGGCACCCGAGCACGATCAGGATCAGCATGATCCCGACCATGATCACCGTGGGTGGGACGTCGAGCCCGACGACGAAGCCTGTCACCGCGTCCGGGATACGGGCCACCACGAGCATCTGTGTGAACACGAACGCCGACCCGACGATCGCCAGCACCGCCGCGGTCACCTGCGCCGTGGAGAGGAAGATCTTCTTGAGGTTGGTCCAGCCGAGCTTGTGGTAGATCGCGCCGGTCACGCCGAACGCGGCCAGCGCTCCGATGGCCGCCGCCTCGGTCGGGGTGGCGATCCCGGTGTAGATCGAGCCGAGCACCAGCGCGATCAGCACGAGCGCGGGCGAGATCCGGCCGAGGGCGGCAAAGCGGTCGGCCCAGGTGAACCGCTCCTCGTCGACCGGGGCGTTGGCCGGCGCCACCTTCGCCCGCAGCACGACGTAGGCGATCATCATGGCCGAGAGCAGCAGCCCCGGTAGGAGACCGCCGGCGAACAGCGCGGCCACGCTCTCGCCCGTCACCGACGAGTAGAGGATGAACATCAGGCTCGGCGGGATGAGCATGGCCAGCGCCCCGGACGCGGCCACCGCCCCGCTGGCGAACGCCGGCTTGTAACCGCGCTCCAGCATCTCGGGCACCGCCATCCGCCCGATCACCGCGACGGAGGAGATCGAGACGCCGGACATGGCACCGAACAGCGTGGACGACCCGATCGCCGACGCGCCCAAGCCGCCGGGCACGCGGTTGAACCACCGGTGCGCGGCGGCAAACAGGTCACGGCCGAGCCCGCTGACGGCCAGCACCTCGCCGAGCAGGATGTAGAGCGGCGCCGCGACCAGCGCGTACTCCTGCAGTTGCGCCACCAGCGCGAGCGGGACGAGCGCCACGCCGGTGAGGCCGCCGAGGCCGAGCAGGCCCACGATGCCGGCCACCGCCAGCGCCACGAAGATCGGCGTGCGCAGCCCGATGAGCACGAGCAGCAGCACGACGGCCAACGTGACGATCGCTCCGTCGGCCATCACGGCGTCGCCCCCGGGGCCCCCGTCAACGGTGCAGCGCCCTGCTGCTCCGCCCGCACGTCCACATCGCCGGGCACGGCGGCCGGGACGTCATCGGTCGGGCTCGGCGGGAACAACAGCGCGGCGAGCACCAGGAACACCCCGGTCACGAACAGCACGGCGTCCGGAACCCAGAGCGGGATGTTGAACGTGCCTGCGCCGGTGAGACCTCCGGTGTATGCCACGACCATCGCGCGGAAGGCGGTGACCGCAAGTACCACCCCGAGGAAACAGGTCGCGACGGTCGTCACGACGTCGGCGACCCGTCGTGCTGCCGGTGGCAGCGCGCGGTGCACGAGATCCATCGAGATGTGGTGACCGGTGGCCCAGAGGTGCGGCACGGCCAGCATCGTGGCGACGAGGACGCCGACGGAGTTGAGGGGGTAGGCCCAGTCGGTCGGGGCAGCGAACAGGAAGCGGGCCAGCACGTCGTAGGTGATCGTCAGCATCATGACGCCGACGACGGCCATCGCGACGACGGCCATCGCCCGGGTGCAGGCGAGCACCGCCCGCCTTGCCCTGGTCAGCACGGGAATCAGCTCCTCAGGCGTTCTCGATCGACTGCAGGGCACGTGCGGCGACAGCGGGATCTCCGAGCAGGTCGTGCCAGCGCCCGTAGACGGGGGCGACGGCGTCGCGGAACGCGGCCAGCTCCGCGTCGTCGGGTTCGACGATCCGGACCCCGGCCGCGAGGACGGCGGGCAGGTAGTCGCGCTCGTGCACACCGGCCATCACCTCGGTGCCGTCGCGGTAGAGCGCGCGGCCCGCCGCGTCGAGCGCGGCCCGCTGATCCGGCGGCCGGCTGTCGTACCAGTCGGCCCGGCAGTAGGCGTCCACGGTGTAGGCGCCGAAGTGCGCCCGCGTGGCATAGCGGACGATCTCCTGCAGGTCGCGGGACACCACGGTGCCGATGTAGCTCATGAGGCCGTCGATCGTGCCCCGTTCCAGTGCCTCGAAGACCTCCGACGAGCCCATGAACACGGGTGCGGCGCCGAGGGCCTTCACCGTCTCGCCCTCGATCTCGCCCGCCACCCTGATCCGCAGCCCGCGGGCGTCCTCGGGCCTCAGGATCGGCCTGTCGACCGTCCACAGGTACTCGAACGTGCACGGCATGCCGCCGAGCAGCCGCACGCCCTGCCGCGCGAGCTGCGCGTTCATCAGTGCGAACAAGGGGCCGTCCGGGTCGATGGCGCGCCGCTGTTTCGCGAAGTCCTCGGCACCGAACGGCAGCTCCATCGCCCCGAGGATCGGGTAGCTCGACGACACGTACGAGCTTGTCTGGAACATGACGTCCGCGACCCCGAGCAGCAGGCCGGGCAGCAGCTCCTCGGCGCCGAGCAGGGTGCCGGAGTCGAACATCTCGCAGGTCATCGTCCCGCCGCTCTGCGCGGCCAGGGTGTCCATGAAGGTCTGGATGCCGGGATAGAGGTCGTCGTAGGACGCCGGGATGTACGTGGCCGTGGTGATGGTGGCGCCTCCGGTGGCCGCCCCCGCCCCCGCGCACCCGGAAAGCGCCAGCCCGGCGAACCCGAGGAACGACCGGCGCCCGATGGGCCGCCCGGTCATCGGAGGACCACTGTCCCGCCCGCGGATCCGCAGCGCAGCACATCCACGGCCACGGAGGCTCCCCTCGTCGATGAAGTGAGGGGACAAGAGGTATCACCCGGACGGACGCGGCGGGAAGCCCTGCCTCAGGGCGGAGGCGGCCCCCAGGTTCAGGAAAGCCACTTTCCTGCCCTGAGGGTTCCGGAAAGTGGCTTTCCTGAACTTCCCCCGGGGGCGGGGGCGGGGCGTGATCAGGTAACCGTCCAGACCTGGCCGGTGTCGGCGTCGGCCAGGTGCCCCACCAGGCAGCGGGCCGTGTGTTCTGGCGTGATCAGGGCGCCGTCGGCGTGCATCCGGACGAACCGCTCGTGCAGGCCCTCGCCGATCTGGTCGGGATCCCGGCTGCGGATCCAGCCCTGCAGAGGGGTCTCGACGGCTCCCGGGCGGTAGACGTTCACGGTGACGCCGGAGTCGGCGAGCTCGCCCGCCAGGTTGAGCGTGTGTGCTTCGAGCGCCGTCTTCGAGGTGACGTAGGCGTTGCCGCCGATCATCGAGTCGGGCCGCGCGGCCGCTCCGCTGGAGACGTTGACGATCCGGCCGCGGCGCTGCGCCAGCATGCCCGGCAGCACGGCGAGGGTGAGGGCGGTGACCGCGACGAGGTTGATGGTGATCGCCGTCGCCCACTCTCCCGGGTCGACCGCCGCCGTCGGTCCGAGCGGCCACACGACCCCGGCGTTGTTCACGAGGGTGTCGATCGTGCCTGCGGCCTCGCGGGCGCGCTCCACCGCTGCCCCGATCTTCTCGGTCTCGGCGAGGTCCACCGGGATCTCGACGGGGGTGCCGCCGCGGGCCCGCACCTGTGCGGCGGTCTCGGCGAGCTCGTCGGGGGACCGGGCCAGCAGGGCCACGGTGACGCCGGGGCCTGCGAGCTCGACCGCGACGGCCCGCCCGATCCCACGTCCGGCGCCCGTCACAACAGCGTTCCTCGGCGCGAACGACGTCCTCATCGGCCCATCTGCCCCGTCACCGCGCGTCCACCGGCCTGCTCGTTCATGCTCTCACTTCCTGTCTGGATTGTTCACTCCATTCGTACTCGGGAGCGCTGGATTGTCAACTCCGGAGCGCACATGCCGGTGGGGATTCCGGCGCCCGCGGGGCGGGCGACAATGGAGTACACGCTCCAGAAGAGGCTAGTCTTCAGCTGTGACACCAGGGCAGAAGGCGCTCCGCCGGCCGGTCCCTGCTGATCAACGACCCCTGCGAGGTGACCGTGCCCACGATCATTGCCTTCGACGTGAACGAGACCCTGCTCGACCTCCGCGCCCTCGACCCGGAGTTCGAGCGGCTGTTCGGGTCGGCGGCGCTGCGCGGCCAGTGGTTCGCGCAGATGCTGCAACTGTCGTTCGTCGGCGGTCTCGTCGATGACTACGTGGACTTCAGCAGTGCGCAGCACGCGGCGATGCTGATGCTCGCCGAACGTCACGGCGTCGCCCTCGGCGAGGACGACGCCGCGGCGATGGTGCTTCGAATGAGCTCCCTGCCCGCCC
>NZ_JAAXKY010000220.1 GCF_012911925.1 Pseudonocardia xinjiangensis
GGGCCACCTCGGGGTTCGGGGCGGTCGTAGGGTGGCCTCATGGCCTTCCCCACCCATCGGCCGCGGCGGCTGCGGACCACCCCGGCCCTGCGCCGGCTCGTCGCCGAGACGGACCTGCGTCCCCGCCACCTCGTGCTGCCGATGTTCGTCAAGGAGGGCGCGAGCGAGCCGGTGCCGATCGCGTCGATGCCCGGTGTCGTCCAGCACACGCGTGACTCGTTGCGGAAGGCGGCCGCCGAGGCCGTCGCAGCGGGTGTGGGCGGGCTGATGCTCTTCGGCGTGCCCGAGCGGCGCGACGCCACCGGCTCGGCGGGCGTCGACCCGGACGGCGTGCTCAACGTCGCCCTGCGCGACGTCAGAGCCGAGGTGGGGGACGCCACCGTGCTGATGGCCGACACCTGCCTCGACGAGTTCACCGACCACGGCCACTGCGGTGTGCTCGACGCGGAGGGCCGCGTGGACAACGACGCCACCCTCGCCGTCTACGCCGAGATGGCCGTGGCGCAGGCCGAGGCCGGGGCGCACCTGCTCGGGCCCAGCGGGATGATGGACGGCCAGGTCGGAGTGATCCGGGAGGCGCTCGACGCCGCAGGCCACCTCGACGCCGGCATCCTCGCGTACAGCGTGAAGTACTCCTCGGCGTTCTACGGGCCGTTCCGCGAGGCCGTGGAGTCGCAGCTGCGCGGGGACCGCAAGACCTACCAGCAGGACGGCCCCAACGTGCGGGAGGCGCTGCGCGAGCTCGCGCTCGACCTGGAGGAGGGGGCGGACCTGGTGATGGTCAAGCCCGCGCTGGCCTACCTCGACGTGCTGCGTGCCGTGGCCGAGACGGCCGACGTGCCGGTGGCGGCCTACCAGGTGTCGGGCGAGTACGCGATGGTGGAGGCGGCGGCGGCCAACGGGTGGCTCGACCGCGACCGCACGGTGCTCGAGACGCTCACCTCCATCCGGCGCGCCGGCGCGGACATCGTGCTCACCTACTGGGCCACCGAGGTGGCGGCCAGACTCTCCACGGAGTGAAACGTGCGGTCGTGACCGGTTCGCAATGCTCGGGCATGTCCGAAACCCCGTGTTGTGACCGTTCTCGGCGATAGGATCGCGGCCCGCGTGATCAATTGTGGAGGGCTCGCGATGACGTACGACCCCGGGAACCCCGGCGATCAGCCCCAGCCGCCCGGCGGCCAGAGCTGGTCCGGGGGACAGCAGCCGCCGCCCTACCCGGGTGGCTACGGCCAGCAACCTGCCCAGGGCTGGGGTCCTCCTCCCGGGCAGCCGCCGTACGGCGACCCCTCCGGCGGCTACGGACCCGGTGGGGGTGGAAGCCCTCAAGCGCAGGCCAAGGGCTTCTTCGCGGCGTTGTTCGACTTCCGGTTCAACAGCTTCGCCACACCCGCCGTGGTGAAGGTGATCTACGTCGTCGGCCTGGTGCTCCTCGGCCTGGCGTACATCGGCTTCGTCATCGCC
Source organism: Pseudonocardia xinjiangensis (assembly GCF_012911925.1). Classification (GTDB taxonomy): domain Bacteria; phylum Actinomycetota; class Actinomycetes; order Mycobacteriales; family Pseudonocardiaceae; genus Pseudonocardia; species Pseudonocardia xinjiangensis. Next base: position 1,465 of record NZ_JAAXKY010000220.1, read on the forward strand.
GCCTTCACCCAGAGCGTCGGGTACGGGCTGCTCGTGCTGATCCTCGGAGCGATCGTCGCGCTGTTCTACCTGACGTTGTTCCGCATCACGCTCGAGTTCTACTACGCCGTGGTCCGCATGTCGGAGGACATCCATCATCGCCGCTGAGGTGCGTGGACAGCAGATCAGACCCGGCCTTACGGTAGCGCCGTGACCACACCGTCCGACCCGCAGCGCGGGGGCCGGCCCGACGACGCCCCTCGCGACGGCCAGGACGCGCAACAGCCGGCGCCGTCCACCCCACCGGGGGAGGGCGGTCAGAGCGAGGCGCCGCCCGGCCAGTACGGCGGGCAGCCGGGCCAGTACGGCGAGCCGCCTGCTCAGTACGGCCAGCAGCCGGGTGCGTACGGCCAGCCCGGCCAGTACGGCCAGCCCGGTCAGTACGGCGGGCAGCCGTACGGCCAGCAGCCCCAGTACGGGGGCGGCCCGTACGGCCAGAGCCCCTACGGCGGCCAGCAGCCCTACCCGGGCGGCCAGCCCTACGGTGGCCAGGGCTCCTACGCCTACAACCCGTACGGCACGTCCTCGTATCCCACGGGTCCGGACAAGGACGACGACGCCCCGGTCCCACGCCCGCGGGTCATGATCCTGTCGTTGCTGATGCTGATCCTCAGCTCGCTGCCGTTCCTCGGGCTCGGGCTCGTGCTCGTCGTGTCGGCGGAGAACGGCGCGCAGCTCTTCGACGCCGCCCAGACCCGCCAGCTGGAGGAGGCAGGCGTCTCGGCGACAGAGATCATCCGCATCGTCGGTGCGGTCATCCTCGTCATCGCCGTGCTCTACATCGGCTTCGCCGTGCTGGCCTTCATCGGGCACAACTGGGCCCGGATCATCGTCGCGATCATGACGGCGGGATTCACCCTGCTGGCGTTGAGCACCGTGTTCACCGGCCTCAGCGCCGACAACTCCAGCCTGCTCTTCACGGTGGCGGTGACGATCCTCGCGGTGGCAGGCACGGTCATCCTGTTCATGCCGGAGGCTCGTCGCTTCTACGCGTCCCGCCGCTGATCGGCCCACCGCCCACCGGCCCGTCGCGACCCGGTGTAAGACTGGCGGACGTGGGAAGCTCGCCAACCTCGGCCGTCACCGGTACGGGCGCCGACATGTCCCGTCAGCTGTTCGAGCGCGCGTGCGCCGCGATTCCCGGCGGGGTGAACAGCCCGGTCCGGGCGTTCACGTCGGTCGGCGGCACGCCACGCTTCATGGTGTCCGCCACGGGTCCGTGGCTCACCGACGCGGACGGCAACCGCTACGTCGACCTCATCAGCTCGTGGGGCCCGATGATCCTCGGCCACGCGCACCCCGCCGTCGTCGACGCCGTGCGCACGGCGGCGGGCGACGGGCTCTCCTTCGGCGCTCCGACGCCGGGCGAGATCGAGCTGGCCGAGGAGATCATCGGCCGGGTCGGGCCCGTGGAGCAGGTGCGGCTGGTCAACTCCGGCACCGAGGCCACGATGAGCGCGATCCGGCTCGCCCGTGGCATCACGGGCCGGCGGGTGATCGTCAAGTTCGCCGGCTGCTACCACGGCCACGTCGACGCCTTGCTCGCCCAGGCGGGCTCCGGTGTCGCCACGCTGGGCCTGCCGACCAGCCCCGGCGTCACCGGCGCCCAGGCCGCCGACACCGTGGTGCTGCCCTACAACGACCTCGAGGCCGTCCGCGCCGTGTTCGCCGAGCGCGGCAGCGAGATCGCCTGTGTCATCACCGAGGCGGCCGCCGGGAACATGGGGGCGATCCCGCCGAGGCCGGGCTTCAACGCCGGGCTCCTGGAGGTCTGCCACGCGCACGGCGCGCTGCTCGTCGTCGACGAGGTGATGACCGGGTTCCGCGTGTCTCCCGCCGGCTGGTTCGGTCTCGACGGGGTGGCGGGCGACCTCTACACGTTCGGCAAGGTCATGTCGGGTGGGCTGCCGGCGGCCGCGTTCGGTGGCTCCGCCGCACTCATGTCGCACCTCGCGCCCGCTGGGCCCGTCTACCAGGCCGGGACGTTGTCGGGGAACCCCGTCGCCGTCGCCGCCGGGCTGGCCACGCTGCGCAACGCCACCGCCGAGGTCTACGCGGCGCTGGACGCGAACGCCGCCCGGCTCGGCGCGGTGATCGGTGACGCGCTCCGCGCCGAGGGCGTGCCCCACCACGTCCAGTTCGCGGGCAACCTGCTGTCGGTGTTCTTCACCGACGACGAGGTGCACGACTACGCCGCGGCGCAGGCCGCGGCGACCTGGCGGTTCCCCGCGTTCTTCCACGCGCTGCTGGAACGGGGCGTGTACGCCCCGCCCAGCGCGTTCGAGGCGTGGTTCGTCTCCGCGGCCCTGGACGAGGACTCCTGGTCGGCGATCGAGGCGGCCATGCCGGCTGCGGCCAGGGCGGCGGCCACGGCCACCGCCCCCGCGGAGGCGGGACAGTGACGCACCTGGTGCGCCGGTCAGCGGCGGGGGCAGGCGCGTGACCGACGTGCGGACGGTGGTGCATCTGCTGCGCCACGGCGAGGTGCACAACCCGGGCGGCGTCCTCTACGGCAGGCTGCCCGGGTTCCACCTGTCCGAGCACGGGCGCAACCAGGCCGAGATCGTGGCGAAGGCGCTGACCGACGCCGACATCACCGCCCTGTACGCCTCTCCGCTGCAGCGCGCGCAGGAGACCGCCGGCCCGGTCGCGGCCTCCCACGGCCTGCAGATCGTCACCGACGACGGGCTCATCGAGGCGGCCAACCGGTTCGAGGGCAAGACGGTCTCGGTCGGTGGCGGTGCCCTGCGCGTCCCGCGGTACTGGCCGCTGCTGCGTGACCCGTTCACGCCGTCATGGGGCGAGCCGTACCTGCAGATCGCGCACCGGATGCTCGCCGCCGTACACCGCGCACGGGCGGCTGCGGAGGGCCACGAGGCGCTGTGCGTCTCCCACCAGCTCCCGATCTGGACGCTGCGCCGGTTCGTCACCGGTCAGCGGCTGTGGCACGACCCCCGCAGGCGCCAGTGCTCGCTCGCGTCGCTGACGTCGCTGGTGTTCACCGGCACCGAGCTGACCCAGCTGCGCTACAGCGAGCCGGCCGGAGGCAGCGAGCCAGGGCAGACGGGCGCATGAGACGGATCTGGATCGCAGTCGGCGTCGCGCTGTTGCTGCTGCTCGCGGGCTGCGCCGGCACCAAGGATGCGGTGGCCCAGACCGGGAACTTCGAGTTCGTCGCACCGGGCGGCAAGACCACGATCTTCTACGATCCGCCGGCGAGCCGCGGCAAGGCGGCCGGCATCAGCGGGGACAGCCTGCTGCACGAGGGCACCACGGTCGGCCTGGACGACTACGCCGGGAAGGTCGTGGTCCTCAACATCTGGGGCTCGTGGTGCGGCCCGTGCCGCGCGGAGATGCCGCAGCTGCAGTCCGTGCAGGAGCAGACCGGGGCGGCCGTGCTCGGCATCGACGTGCGGGACGACCGCGACGCCGCCACCGACTTCGTGCGTGACCGGGGCGTCACCTTCGACTCGATCTTCGACGCTCCCGGCCGCACCCTGGCGGCGCTGCGCGGGTACCCCCGCAACACCGTGCCGTCCACGCTGGTGCTCGACCGGCAGCACCGCGTGGCCGCCGTGTACCTGACGACGGTCCGGGTGAGCGAGCTCGCGCCGGTGATCCAGCGGTTGCAGGCGGAGCCCGCCTGACCTGCGCCGGGCGCCGGTTCGGCCGCCCGGTCTGAATCACGGCTTTTCACTACACGTTGTAGAACCCGGTGCGCGGGATGCGACGGGCCAGGCTTACTCTCGTCGGTGATGGACCCCACGACCACTCTCGCGGTCTCCGGCCCGCTGCTGCTCGCAGTGGCGGTCGCGGTGTTGGCAGGTGCCGTGAGCTTCGCGTCCCCGTGCGTGGTCCCGCTCGTCCCCGGTTACCTCGCGTACCTGGCGGGGCTGGTCGGCGCCGACGCCCCGCCCGCCACGCTCGCCGAGGTCCGGCAGCGGCAGGCAGGCCGGTGGCGCGTCGCCGGTGCGGCGGCGCTCTTCGTCGCCGGGTTCACGCTCGTCTTCGGTGTCATCCTGGTGGGCGTCGTCTGGCTCTCCGACGCGCTGGTGGACAACCAAGTGCTGCTGCAGCGGGTGGGCGGCGTCGTGATGATCGTGATGGGGCTGGCGTTCGTCGGGCTCATCCCGGTGCTGCAGAACGAGCGGCGCGTGCACTGGGTGCCGCGCGCCGGGGTGTGGGGCGCGCCGCTGCTCGGAGCGGTGTTCGGCCTGGGCTGGGTCCCGTGCATCGGGCCGACGCTCGCCGGTGTCGTCGCGGTGGCGGCGGGCACGGGTGGGGGCTCCCTGCGCGGCGTCGTGCTCACGCTGGCCTACTGCGCCGGGCTCGGGCTGCCGTTCGTGCTGATCGCACTGGGCGCGTCCCGGGCCGTCCGCGCGCTCGGCTGGCTGCGCAGGCACACGCGCGTGATCCAGGTCGCGGGCGGCGCGCTCATGGTGGCTGTCGGCCTCCTGCTCGTCAGTGGGCTCTGGGGCGGCCTGCTGGCCGAGCTGCAGACGTCCGTCGCCGGCTTCACCCCGGTGCTCTGACGATGGCGTCCACGGAACTGGCGACCCGCCCACCGGAGTCGGGCGACCCGCGCCCGACGGGCGGGCGACTCGCGATACCGCGGAACGCGTGGCGCGCGCTCACCTCGATGCGGACGGCGCTCATCCTGCTGTTCCTGCTGGCACTGGCCGCGATGCCGGGTGCACTCCTGCCGCAGCGCTCGCTCAACCAGCAGCTCGTCGACCAGTACTTCACCGACCACCCGAGCATCGCCCCGCTGCTGTCCCGCCTCGGCTTCTTCGACGTCTTCGCGGCCCCCTGGTTCGCAGCGATCTACCTGCTGCTGATGATCTCGCTGGTGGGATGCGTGCTCCCGCGCACGATCGAGCACGCGAAGACGATGCGCGCGGCGCCGGTGGCCACCCCGCGCAACCTGGGCAGGCTCCCGCACCACGGCAGCGCCACTCTCGACGTGGGGCCCGAGGAGGCGGCGGAGCGGGTCCGCCACCGGCTGCGCGGCTGGCGGAAGGTGGAGACGGCCACCGGCTCCGGACGCACGATCTCCGCGGAGAAGGGCTACCTGCGCGAGTTCGGCAACCTGCTGTTCCACCTCAGCCTCATCGGGCTGCTCGTCGGGTTCGGCGCCGGCAAGCTGTACGGCTACGGCGGCCAGGTCATCGTGCTGGCCGACGGCGGGCAGTTCTGCAACACCGGCATCCTCGGGTACGACTCCTTCCAGGCCGGCCTGCGCGTGGACGGCACCAACCTCCAGCCGTTCTGCGTGCGGGTGAACGACTTCGAGGCCAGCTACCTGCCCGACGGCCAGCCCGAGAGCTACCACGCCTCCATCGGCTACCAGACGACCGACGACCTGAACGCCGGCCGGGTGGACCAGTGGCGCCCGTACCCGCTGGAGGTCAACAGCCCGCTGCGCCTCGACGGCAGCCGCGTCTACCTGATCAACCACGGCTACGCGCCGCGGTTCACCGTGACGTTCCCGGACGGGCAGAAGCGCACCGGTGAGATCCAGTGGCAGCCCGTCGACGCGACGACGTACCTCTCGCAGGGCGCCACCAAGTTCGAGCCGCCCGGCGTCACCGACGAGGAGAAGCGCCGCACCAGCCAGCTGGCGATCACGGGGCTGCTGGCGCCCACGAGCTCCGGGGGCCAGGTCGTGACCTCGGTGTTCCCGGCATTGCGTGACCCGGAGGTGGCGGTCGACGTGCTCCGCGGCGACCTCGGGCTCGACGACGGTCGCGGCCAGTCGATCTTCGAGGTCGACCAGAGCAAGATCGACTCGGGTCAGCTGAAGCAGGTCGCGCGCGCCAACCTCGTCCCCGGTCAGTCCATCACCCTGGACGACGGGACGATCGTCACCTTCGACGACGTGCGGCAGTGGGTCGCGCTGCAGATCAGCCACGACCCCGGGCAGGACACCGTGCTCGTGTTCGCCGTGCTCATGCTCATCGGGCTGGGGCTGTCGCTGAGCATCCGGAGGCGCCGCTTCTGGGCGAGGCTCACCCCCACCGCGGACGGCACCCGTACCGTCGTCGAGATCGGCGGTCTGGCGCGCACGGACCGGGCGGGTTACGGCGAGGAGTTCGACCGGCTACGGGCGGACCTCCTGGACGCACCCCACACCGGCGCAGAAGTCGACGGTTCCGGGGCCGACGGTCCCAACACGGCAGCGAAGGACGGCTGATGCTCACCGAATTCGCCCTCTACAGCGACCGCCTCTTCATGGCGGCCGTCGGCGTCTACGTGCTCGCGATGGTCCTGCACGGCGCCGAGTACGCCGTGCAGCGGTCCGCCAAGGGCGTGCTCGTCGGCGCCGGTGGCCCGGCCGTCGAGACCGATGCGCCCCCACCCGATGCGCCCCCGCGCGACGGGTCCGGGCCCGGCCGGGCCGAGCGCTACGGCCGGATGGGCGTGTCCCTGGTCGTGCTCGGGGCGGTACTGCAGGCCGCGTCGATCGTGCTGCGCGGGCTCGCCGCGCAGCGCTGGCCGCTGGGCAACATGTACGAGTTCACCTCGGCCATCTGCCTGGCGGCCGTGGTCGCGTGGCTCGTGGTGCTCCGGCGGTCGCCCGCGTCGCGGCCGATGGGCCTGTTCGTGCTGCTGCCGGTGGTCATCCTGCTGTTCCTCGGTGGCACGGTGCTCTACGCGCCCGCCGCACCGGTGATGCCCGCACTCCAGTCGTACTGGCTCGTGGTGCACGTCACGACGGTCAGCATCGCGTCGGGTCTCCTGATGGTTCCCGGCGTGGCGAGCCTGCTGTTCCTGCTGCGCCGTTCGGGGAAGCTGGAGGGCTTCGCGGAGCGGCTGCCGAGCGCCGACGCCCTCGACCGCCTCGCCTACCGCATCACCATCATCGCGTTCCCGCTCTACACGTTCGCCATCATGGCCGGCGCGATCTGGGCCGAGGCGGCGTGGGGACGGTTCTGGGGCTGGGACCCGAAGGAGACCGTCGCGTTCGTCGCGTGGGTCATCTACGCCGCCTACCTGCACGCCCGCGCCACGGCAGGCTGGCGCAGCGGGCCGGCCGCGTGGGTCAACGTCGCCGGTTTCGCCGCGGTGATCTTCAACCTGTTCTTCATCAACATGGTCGTCTCGGGTCTGCACTCCTACGCGGGACTCGGCTGATCGGGCGTGCGACACGCGGCACCCGTCCGCGTCTCGACCATGACGGTGCGGTACGACTACCGTCGGCATTCGTGCAGGTGATCAGCGGTGCGCGCACGGGGGAGCCCGATGACGGAGCGTGATCCCGGGGACGACCGGGACTACCCGGACGGCTCAGTGGGTCGCTACGTCCGGGAGCGGTGGGGCACCCTGCCCAGCCGCCCTGCCCAGCCGCTGTCTCTTAA
>NZ_JAAXKY010000221.1 GCF_012911925.1 Pseudonocardia xinjiangensis
GTGGGCGGGGGACCGGGTGGTGGCGGTCGTGCTGTCCGGCCTGCTCGACGACGGTGCCGTGGGCGCCGCGCTCGTCGCCAGGGCAGGCGGCCGCGTGGTCGTGCAGGACCCGGCAGAGGCCGTCTTCGGGTCCATGCCACGAGCGGCGCTGGGTGCGGTACCGGGTGCGGACGTGCAGCCGACGGCGCGGCTCGGCGCCGCGGTCGGGGCCATGCTTGAGGAGAGTGAGCCTGAGAGCAGGTCCGAGGACGAGAGGCAGGTGGAGTCGGAGATGTCGATGGAGGACAGCGGGGACCCGCGGTTTCTGGCCGCGGAGGAGACCCGGCTGACCCGCCTGATGTGTCCCGGCTGCGGCGGCTCGCTCGCGGAGGTCGGGCTCCCGCACATCAGCTACTACCGGTGCCATGTGGGCCACCAGTACGCCCCGAAGACGCTGGAGGCGGCGCAGGCGGAGGCCGCGGAGCGGAAGCTGTGGGCGGGGGTCGCGGCGCTGGAGGACCACGCGGCGCTCGCGCGGCACCTGGCCGAGCAGCCAGGTGCGCACGACGATGGCGCCGAGTACCGCCAGGCTGCCGAGCGGGCCGCGGACCTGGCGAAGATGATGCGGTCGCACCTCGATTCGCCGAGCCTCCAGGACGTGGCCGGCTCGTCCTGAGCCGCCGTCCCGCCGAAACGGACGATACGGAGACGACGACGCGGCGCCGGGCCTCCCTGGGCAGGTCTACCGTGCGGTTGCATGAACATGCGCGCCACCGGCCGTGCGTGAGGAGGCAACGTGTCGCAACCGAACGCGGCGTTCGAGGAGCTCCTCGTCTACCTGCGCGACGCCCGGGGTTTCGACCTCACCGGTTACAAGCGCTCGAGCCTGACCCGCCGCGTCGAGCGGCGGATGGCGCAGCTCGGCATCCCCGAGTACGGGGACTACCTCGACTACCTCCAGGTGCACGCCGAGGAGTTCACGGCGCTGTTCAACACGATCCTGATCAACGTGACGGGCTTCTTCCGGGATCCCGACGCCTGGGCGGCGTTGCAGACGGAGATCCTGCCTGCGCTGCTCGCAGCGAAGGCGAGCGGCGAACCGATCCGGGTCTGGAGCGCGGGCTGCGCGTCCGGCGAGGAGGCGTACACGCTGGCGATCGTGCTCGCCGAGATGCTCGGCGCCGATGAGTTCCGCCGCCGCGTGAAGATCTACGCCACCGACGTGGACGAGGAGAGCCTGGCGCAGGCCAGGCACGGGACCTACTCCTCCCGGGAGATCCGGGGAATTGCGCAGGAGGAGTACCTCGTGAAGTACTTCGAGCAGGCCGGGGGCCGCTTCGTCTTCCGCAAGGACCTGCGGCGGGCCGTGATCTTCGGTCGGAACGACCTCGTGCAGGACGCGCCCATCTCGCGGATCGACCTGCTGGTCTGCCGCAACTCGCTGATGTACTTCAACGCCGAGACCCAGGCCCGCATCCTGTCGCGCTTCCACTTCGCCCTCGCCGACGCCGGTGTGCTGTTCCTCGGCAAGGCCGAGATGCTGCTGAGCCACTCGATGCTGTTCCTGCCCATCGACCTCAAGCGCAGGATCTTCCGCAAGGTCCCTCGGCAGCCCGTCGGCAACGGCACCGCGTTCGCCGAGGTGCCCTTCTCCGCCCCGCGCGCCGAGCTGCCCGGGGTGGAGCTGCTGCGCCACGAGACCCTCATGACGGGCCCGCTCGCGCAGGTCGTCCTCACCGCGGACGGCCGGGTCGCGCTGGCCAACCATCAGGCCGAGCACCTCTTCGGCGTGTCGGCGAGGGATGTCGGGCGGCCCTTCCGCGACCTCGACCTGTCCTACCGCCCCGTCGAGCTCCGCCAGTACATCGAGCAGGCCCAGCTCGAGCGGCGCACCGTGCGGGTGCCCGATGTCTCCTACCTCCGGGGCGGCGAGCATCTCGACGTCGAGGTGCACATCACCCCTCTCGCCACCGGGGAGAAGGGCCTGCTCGGGGTCAGCGTCGTCTTCCACGACGTCACCCAGGCCCGGCGGCTGCAGGACGAGCTGGAGCAGACGAACCGGCAGCTGGAGACCACCTACGAGGAGCTCCAGAGCACCAACGAGGAGCTGGAGACCACCAACGAGGAGCTCCAGTCGACGGTGGAGGAGCTCGAGACGACGAACGAGGAGCTCCAGTCCACCAACGAGGAGCTGGAGACGATGAACGAGGAGCTCCAGTCCACCAACGACGAGCTGCAGACGATCAACGACGAGCTGCAGGACCGCACCACCGAGCTCGACCAGGCCAACGATTTCCTGGAGACCATCCTGTCGAGCCTCCGTGCAGGGGTCGTCGTCCTCGGTCCCGAGCTGCGGGTGCAGGTGTGGAACCGCCAGGCGGAGGAGCTGTGGGGGCTGCGCACCGACGAGGCGGTGGGTGAGCATTTCCTCAACCTCGACATCGGCCTGCCGCTCGACCGGCTCCGTCCGCTCGTCCGGCAGACGCTGGTGGCGGACGCGGGCCTTAACGAGCTGGGAGTGGCGGCGGTCAACCGGCGGGGGCGCCCGATCCTCGTGCGCGTGCTCGCCAGCCCGCTCCGCGGAGCCGACGGCGGGGCCGCCGGGGTGATCCTGATGATGGAGCAGGAGGGAACGGCCGACCGCGCGGACGGCAGCACCGGCCCTGATGCCCTGCACGCGCACGGGCGCGCCGACGGCAACGGTCGCGAACCGGCGGCCGACGGTACGCACGCCGACGGAGCCGCCGCCCGCTGACCATCGGCCTCACTCGGCAGGCCGTCCGATCGGTGTAGTTGCGCCACGGCATGCCTATCGTGCTCGCTGTCCCTATCCTCCGTAATCGGGGGGTTGCATTCAGTGGTGGTGAGCGGTGTCCTGGCGGGCCTCGACGTGCGCGACGACCACGCCGTCGTGGCGCTCTCGGGTGCCCTCCGCCTGGGTACCCAGGCCGATGTCCGGCGGTTGCTGCTCAAGCTGCTCACGGACCACCGGCGCCTGCTCGTCGACCTGTCCCGCATGCGGCTCGAATGGCTACCGGCGGTGCAGGTCTTTCCCGCCGTGCTGACGGAAGCGGGCGGCTGGCCCGCGGGGCTGCTGGTGCTCTTCGGCGCCGACGACCGGATGGCGACAGGCCTGGGGAGGCTGCACGTCGGGCGCACGGTCCCGGTGGTCGCCACCCTGGCTGCCGCCCAGCAACGACTGTTCGAGCGACCCGACCGCGTCGTCCGGGACCGTGAGCTGCCGGCGGCCGCGGCCGCGCCGGGGGTCGCACGGGCGTTCCTCCGGGACACCTGCACGGACTGGGAGGTGCCTGCGATGGCCGCCGACGCCGCCCTCGTCGTCACCGAGCTCGTCTCGAACGCGGTGCAGCACGCGGGCAGCGAGAGCCGGCTCCACATCGGGTGGGACGACCGGGGGCTGTGGATCGAGGTACGTGACTACCGTCCGGGTGACGATGCCCGGCCCCGCCCGCGGGTGCTCGGTGCCCACCACGGCCGGGGTCTGCACGTCGTCGCCGCCGTGGCCACGCATTGGGGAGTCAGCGATCATCCCGATGGGAAAACGGTCTGGGCGCTGGTCGCCGTGCCGCCCGCACCCAGGCAGATCCACCCGTCCACCCGTCGACGCAGGGATGGAACAGCTCTACCCTGACGCCTGGTCAAGCGGCGGGTCTGCTGCTCGTCCTGCCCGAAGTGGGAGGACTCGAATTGACGCAGAAAAGGTCCCCGGAAGAGACGCAGCGCAAATGTGAGTTTCCGGGCTACGGTGTGCTCGCCGGGACGGGGGTGCTCAGGATCACAATGGAGCGCCACGGTGATGCCACCCTGCTGCACGCCGACGGCGAGGTCGAGCTCGCGACCGCTGCCCGGCTCGCGGCCGAGCTCGCAGCCTGCTCGGGTGAGATCCTCCTCGATCTGCGCAGTGTCACGTTCATCGACTGCGCCGGAGTGACCGTGCTCGTCGACGCCACCCGCCGGGCCGACGTCAGAGGTGGGCGGCTGCGGATCGTCCCGGGCCGGGCCATGGAGAGGCTGTCCGCCATCCTCGGTCTGGCCGGTGAGCTGCACCTCGTGAACGAGCTGAGCCTGCGCGGGCGCCACACACGCCCTGCTGTCGACGGCTGACGGTCGCCGGAGCGGCGCAGTCCGACGCCCGCGCCCGGAGTGTCGCCGATTGTGCCGGGTGGCCGCCGGGTATGTGCTCTCCGTGGCGGATGGCAGCCCGGGTGGGTGGAGTCGGCATCGGACTCTGCCCGCGGAGCCGGTGGCTCCCCGGGCCGCGCGTGAGGTCGTCCGGGGAGCATGCCGTGACTGGCGCCTCGACCAGGAGACCTGCGACGACGCCGTGCTGGTGGCCACGGAACTGGTGGCCAACGTCGTCGACCACGCGCACACGTCCTGCGTCCTCACCGTGAGCCGTGCCGCCGCCGGGCTGCGGATCGCTGTCCGGGACTTCTCCGCGAGCCCGTTGCCGGAACTGCGCCCCGTGAATGTGCGCGCCCCGCGCGGTCGGGGGTTGCAGGTGGTCGCGGCGGTGTCGGCCGCGTGGGGCGTCACCGATCTCGACGGCGGGAAGTCGGTGTGGGCGGTCGTCGCGAACGGGACCGCGCCGTAGGCGGTCGATCTCCGGAAACCCGGTTGGCTGCGTGCCCGCCGTCCGGTTTGCGCGTGAGCCCGCGCACCGTGCCGGCCGATGTGGTGGGCCGACGTTTCGTGGCGGGATCGGCAGGGGAACCGCCTTGCCATGTTCCGGAGCCGGGTCGGCGTCGGCACTGCGGTGCTCGCGGCCGCGGCGCTGCTGCTGGCCGGGTGCGCCGACCTCGAGCAGCCGGAGGTCGAGCGGATCGCCTCCACGTTCGCGGCGGCCGACCCCTCCGCCCGGTGCGCGGTGCTGGCACCGGCCACCGTGGCGGCGGTCGAGGCCGCCCGGTCCGAGTCGTGCGTCCAGGCCATGGCGCAGCTCTCGCTTCCCGAGGGCGCGGTCGTGTCGTCGGCGGTGTGGGGCGACCAGGCGCAGGTGCAGCTCGTCGGGGACACGGTCTTCCTGACCAGGACGAGCACCGGATGGAAGGTCACCGCCGCGGGCTGCCGGTCCCGCGGCGATGCGCCGTACAGCTGCCGGCTGGAGGGGCCATGAGGTCGGTCCGCGTGTTGTTCGTGACCTACCTGGCGGTGATCGGCCTCGGGCTCGTGTACTTCGCCGCGCTCGGGTTCCTGGCCCGATGAGCACGACCGCGAATACGTCGTCGCCTCGGAGCGGCGTGCGGCGGGTTCTGCACGACAACGGGCTCGGCATCGTCTTCGGTGTGCTCTTCCTGCTGATGCTGGGCGGCCAGGCGGTCTCGGGGCACGCCTACTTCAACGACCAGCAGATCAGCGAAGGGGTCGAACCGGTGTCGCTCGGCCACTACCTCACGTCGTCGTCGTTCGCCGTCGACGTGGTGGAGAACTGGCAGTCGGAATACCTGCAGTTCTTCCTCTACATCTTCGCCACGGTGTGGCTGGTGCAGCGCGGCTCCTCGGAGTCCAAGGAGGTCGACGACGTCGGCCCCGAGTCGGAGCGGGACCAGCGCATCGGCCCGTACGCCGGTCCGGGCTCGCCGCGCTGGGCGCGCACCGGTGACTGGCGCACGGTGGTGTTCTCGCGGTCGCTCGGCCTCGTGATGGGCGGCATCTTTCTGCTGTCCTGGGGTGCCCAGTCGGTGGCCGGATGGGCGGCCTTCAACGCCGAGCAGCTGACGAGCCGCCAGGACCCCGTCACCTGGCCCGCCTACCTCGGGGAGCCCGAGTTCTGGAACCGGACGACACAGAACTGGCAGTCGGAGATGCTGGCGGTGGGCTCGATGGCGGTGCTGGGTGTCTACCTGCGCCAGCGTGGTTCGCCGGAGTCGAAGCCGGTCGGCGCCGCCCACGCGGACACGGGGGAGACCGGCTGATCCACCTGCCTGCCCCGCCCCCGCGGGACGCCGGAGGGCACCGGCGTACCCGGCCCGGCGCGCAGGTAGCGGCGCCGGGCCGGTGGTCCCCGGCTCAGCCGCCCTGGTCGCCCGACGGGAGGTCGGGGGAGCGGGGATCCCGCGACTTCCCGCTGCCTTCCTCGTCGGTGCGGCCCGCAGGCCGCCCGGCCGGACCTTTGGTCCCGACGTCGTCACGGTCGGGCGCGATCTCCTCGCCGCCCTTGCCGTGCTTCTCGCCGACCCCGAGAGGCGGCTCCGGGTTCATCTCGGCCGCGGACATGCCGGACCGTTCCTCGTCGGACACGGGAGGCGGTGGGCCAGGGGGACCCGCATTCGAGGCGTCGAACGCCTTGCGGGTTGCTTCGGCGCCCTCGCCGCTGTTCTCGCCCCGCAGCTCGTCATAGGGGGGCGTCGGCACCTGGGTTTCGCCTGCCGTGCCGTATTCCGGTCCGCGGCTGGACCGGCCGCCAGGAGCTTCCTGTTGGACGTCCGATATTTGCTTGTCGGGGCTGGTGTTGTCGGCATCGACCATGATGATCACCTCGCACCTGATTACCCGACGTTCAGCTGCAGGAATCCGGCCGATCAGGCGATGAGCGGCGCACCTAGGGGCGTCGTGCACCCCACCCCCATTCGCCGATCCGCGCGGTCCGGTGTGGACTGACGATTCACTTACTCAGCGTGACGCCGTGTTCAGCAGATCGTGAGAAAAAATCTTCGTCGTAACCCCGATGGAGTCTTCGTCGTTTCATCGTTGCGCGCACTGCAGCCGGGGGGCTCGATGTAGTCACCCGAACGCGGCCATCCCTGTCTGATTCGCACGGTTTGGGTCTTATGCCACAGCACACCTCGCCACCACAGGTGGCGTCATCCGAAGATCCGTCACGTCCATCCCGCAAGCCGCTCCTGATCGGAGCGGTCGTGGGTGTTGTCGCGGTGTTGGCCGTGGTCATCGGCTTCGCCGCGTTCAGCGGGCCGCCTGCTGCCTCGCCAGCGGGCATCGCAGCAGGCGAGGTCGCTCCGGCCGCCGGCGAGCTTCCCCTGAGCAGCACGTACACCACAGTGGACGGTGCTCCCCAGGACTCGGCGGCGACATCGAAGACAGACGGACTCGTCGTCCACCCCATTCGGGAGACGCCGGTCCACGACGCCCCGAACGGGCGCGCGATCGCCAGGATGGAACCGACGCAGATCGGCGACACCTGGCTGCCCGTGATCGGGGAGGACTCGGACTGGGTGCAGGTCCTCCTGCCGTCGAAGCCGAACGGTTCCACGGGCTGGCTGCGCTCGGAGGACGTCAAGCGCGCGAACACGCCCTACCTCGTCACCGTGCACCTCGGGTCGAAGAAGCTCGAGCTGCACCGCGACGACAAGGTCGTCGGTCAATGGACCGTCGGCATCGGCAAGGAGTCCGCTCCTACGCCGACAGGTCGGACCTTCCTGCTCGGAGCGTTCTCCGACAAGAAGCAGACCTACTCGCCGGTGATCCTCCCGCTCGGGACACACAGCCCGACGCACGACACATTCGGCGGTGGTCCCGGGACCGTCGCCATCCACACCTGGCCGACCGATGACGTTTACGGCACCGCAACCAGCGATGGGTGCATCCGGGTGCCGGCCGACGCGCTCGACCAGCTGTCCGAGGTGCCGCTCGGCACCCTCGTGATGATCGATGAAGATTGAGGGGTTTGCACCACAGTGAACACGAAGAAGCTCGCCGGCGCGGGGGCAGCGGCGTTCAGCGCCGCAACAGCGGTGACGGCTCTGCTCCTCGGCTCGTCCGTCGCGGTCGCGCAGGAGGCTGCACCCGACTCGGCGTACGCCCTGTCGGCCTCCGGCCTTCTGAAGATCGACCCGGTCACCTACGTGGAGTCGACCGACGGCAACCACGTCGAGGGCCAGCTGGCGGGCATCGGTGACGTCCTGGGCGAGCACCAGAGCGACATCGGGGTCGGGGTCCTGACCGCAGAGGCCCAGGGTGGGTCCGCGGAGACCTCGGTCACGAAGCTCAACCTCCTGCAGCTGCTCCGTGCCGACCTGGTGCGCACCTACTGCAACGACGGTGACGGCGGCCTGCAGATCATCCGCGGCACGATCCTCGGCCGCGACCTGCCGGAGACCCCGGTCCCCAGCCAGGCGATCGACATCTCGCCGCTGCTGAAGGTGACCCTGAACGACCAGGTCCGTCACGAGGACGGCTCCCTCACGGTCACGGGCATCGAGCTCACCGTGCTGCCGGGTGCCGGCGAGGACCTGGACCGGGTGCTCACCAGCGACGAGCGCAAGGCCCTTCCGGAGCTGGGCGGCCTGCTCGGCGCCGACCTCCCGGGCGGCGTCAACACCGTTCGTGACGTGGTCGACGGGCTGAGCAGCGAGCTCGGCGTCCAGGTCGACCCGTCCAAGCCGGTGCAGACGATCACCGTCGGCTCGGCCACCTGCAGCGCCGGTGACGGCGATGGCAACGGTGACGGGAACGGCGACGGCAACGGCAACGGCAACGGCGATGACAACGGCAACGGCGACGACGACAACGCCGCCGCTGACACCGACACCGCTGCGGTCGCCACCGCGCCGAAGCCCGAGGTCATGGACGCGTCCCTGCCGGTCACCGGCTGATCTTCGCGATTCCTGAGAACGGGCGGGGGCCGAGTCGGCCCCCGCCCGTTCGTCGTTCTGCTGTTGTTCAGGCGCCGCCCCGCCGTCCGTGCCGGGCTCGCCCCTCCGGGGTCGAGGGCAGCCGCCACCGCATCTCGACGGTGGTGCCCGTGTCGTCGTGCCGGATGTCGGTGTCGTCGCTGAGCCCGCGGATGATGAGCAGGCCCCGGCCCCGCCACCC
>NZ_JAAXKY010000222.1 GCF_012911925.1 Pseudonocardia xinjiangensis
AGGCACATCAGATGCTCATCTGCACCCGGATGACGGTGTTGCTCGGCTCGCTCCACACCTCGAGCGCGTCGGACAGCTCCGCGGCGAGCCAGAGGCCCCGGCCGCGGGCGCCTGCCGGTGGCGGCATCCTCATGCCGGGGAACGGCACGGTCATCCGGCTGGTGTCGGCCACCTCGGCCACGACGTCGGCGCCGGACTCGGCGCCGGTCCACAGGCGCAGCCTGCCCCACCCCGGACCGTGCTCCACGCTGTTGGACGCCAGCTCGTTGACCGCCAGCACCAGGTCCGCCACGCGGTCGGGGTCGAGGCCTGCCGAACCGGCGACCCGGACGACGAGGTGACGCAGGTCGACCAGGTCGTCGGGCACGAAGGTGAGCTCCGCGGCCGGGGTGCCCAGGTCGGGTGGCGGAGGCGGCGGATAGTCCAGCACCGACTCCTCCGGCTCCCGGTAGAACCGGCTGGGCTCGGAACCCGTGGCCGTGCCCAGCAGCGGATGGGTCGCCTGCACCGTGTCCAGGTGGGCGATGTCGTCCTCGAAGGGGCACAGCACCGTCACGGGCAGCCCGGCGGTGGCGACGTTCACGCCGATGTCGAGCCGCGCCCAGTGGTGGGGCCCGCGGTCGATCGCGTCCAGCTGCTGGCCCACGACGAGCGCCCGCCCGCCGGGAGCAGTGATCAGCCTGCTCGTCCTGGCCCACTGCAGGGCGACGGTGAAGGCCGGCATCCGGTGCACCTCGAGCGGGTCCTGGAAGTCCACGCCCGACGAGTCGGTGCCGAGCGCGTCGCGCAGCCGCACGCCGGTGGCCTCGTCGAGCACCGCGAGGACCGGGTCGCCGGCTGACACCGCGGCCGCGACCTGGGGAGCCAGCCGTTCGACGAGCTGACCGGCCGAGGAGTACGGCACGGCCTCGTGCCACGCACCATCGCGTCGCGGCGGCGTCGCCGTCTCCGCTGCGGTATCCATGTGGCCCGTCCCCTGCTCGACTGCTGTCAACTGCGCATACCCGCTCGGAGCAGGGCGAACCACCGGGAGTCGTATGGCAGGGTTAATCGGCGGTGGAGATCCGCCTGTGCAACGGTGGATCAGCGGATCGAAGATCAGGAGTGCCGATGCGAGTCTTCAGCGGTGTCGACGAGCTGCGGGCGGCGGTGGGCGGCCCGGTCGGGGTGAGTGACTGGGTGACGATCGACCAGGCCCGGATCGACACGTTCGCCGACGCCACGGGCGACCACCAGTGGATCCACGTCGACGAGGAGAGGGCGAAGGCCGGCCCGTTCGGCACCACGATCGCCCACGGGTTCCTGACGCTCTCGCTCCTGCCCGCGCTGATCTCGCAGATCTACCGGATCGAGAACGTGAAGATGGGCATCAACTATGGCCTCAACCGCGTGAGGTTCACCTCGCCCGTACCCGTCGGGAGCAAGGTCAGGGGCAGCATCGAACTGGTCGACGTCGCCGACGTGGCCAGTGGGGTGCAGATCACCAACAAGGTCACGGTGGAGATCGACGGATCCGACCGGCCGGCGCTCGTGGCGGAGTGGCTGACCCGCCAGCACGTGTAGGGCCGGGAACTGCAGGGACGACGAGGGAGACGAACCTGATGCGTAACGCGGTCATCTGCGAGCCACTGCGGACCCCGGTGGGCGGCTTCGGCGGCTCGTTGCGGGACGTGCCGGCCCACGAGCTCGCGGCAGTCGTGATCCGGGGTCTCATGGACCGCACCGGCCTGCCCCCGGACGCGGTGGACGACGTGCTGCTGGGGCACTGCTACCCGACGATGGACGCCCCCGCGATCGGCCGGGTCGCCGCACTGGACGCCGGCCTGCCCGTCACCGTCAACGGCCTGCAGATCGACCGGCGGTGCGGTTCCGGCCTGCAGGCCGTCCTGTACGCCGCGATGCAGGTGCAGGCGGGCGCCTCCGAGGTGGTGCTCGCGGGCGGGGCCGAGTCGATGTCGGGCGCGCCGTTCTACTCCACGGCGATGCGCTGGGGCGCCAAGGGCGGGCCGGGCGTGATGTTGCACGACGCACTGGCGCGGGGCCGCGTCACGGCGGGCGGGATCAACTTCCCGGTGCCCGGCGGGATGCTCGAGACCGCGGAGAACCTGCGCAGGGAGTACTCGATCCCGCGCGAGGAGCAGGACGAGTTCGCCGTCCGCTCCCACCAGCGGGCCGCCGCCGCCCGCGACGAGGGCCGGTTCGCCGACGAGATCGTGCCGGTCACGGTGAAGGGCCGGAAGGGCGAAACGGTGGTCGACGCCGACGAGCACATCCGGGCCGACTCGTCGGTGGAGAAGCTGGCCGGGCTGCGTCCTGTACTCGGCCGGGACGATCCGGAGGCCACGGTCACCGCGGGCAACGCCAGCGGGCAGAACGACGGCGCGTCCATCTGTGTGGTCACCTCCCCGGAGAAGGCCGCGGAGCTGGGTCTGCGGCCGCTGGTCCGGCTGGTCTCGTGGGGCGTGGGCGGGGTCCCGCCCGCCACTATGGGCATCGGCCCCGTGCCGGCCGTCGCGAAGGCGATGGACGCGGCCGAGCTCACGCTCGCCGACATGGACCTGATCGAGCTGAACGAAGCGTTCGCGGCCCAGGTGCTCGCCGTCACCCGCGAATGGAAGTTCGCGCCGGAGGACTTCGACCGGCTCAACGTCAACGGCTCGGGCATCTCGCTCGGCCACCCCGTCGGCGCCACCGGGGGGCGCATCCTGGCCACCCTGACGAGGGAGATGGACCGCCGCTCGGTCCGCTACGGCCTGGAGACGATGTGCATCGGCGGGGGCCAGGGTCTGGCGGCGGTGTTCGAACGGGTCTCCTGACCCGCACACATCACACCCGGCCGGGTTGCCGAGACGACACGGACAGGTACATCCTTGTATGAGTCAACTTTTTGCGTGACACACGCAAGCCGACAATCCCGCAGGGGGCTACCACCGTGCCGTCCCAGGACGAGCTCGCCATTGCCGACGAGGTCGGCAGCCAGCTCATCCGGCTGGTTCGTCTGATCGAGCGCAAGCAGGTGCAGTACCAGGCCGAGCACCCGGACGCCGTGGAGCGGGCCACCTACCACCTGCTCGTCCACCTCGTGAAGGACGGGCCGCGCCGGGCCGGGTCGCTGGCCGAGGCCGTGTACTCCGACCCGTCCACGATCAGCCGCCAGATCGGTCACCTGGTGCGGCTCGGTCTCGTCGAGCGCACGGCCGACCCGGTCGACGGGCGCGCCACGCTGCTCGCCGCCACCGCGGAGGGCAGGCGGGTGTTCGAGGAGAACCGGCGCATCCGCAACGAGAAGATCGCACAGATGCTCGAGAGCTGGTCCGGCGAGGACCGCGCGGCGCTGGCCGACCTGCTGGCCCGCTTCACCACCGACTTCGAGAGCGAGACGTCACGTCCCGCCGAGCCGGCGGCCGCTCCGATCGACGTGGCGGCAGCGCGGCACTGAGGGAGCCCCATGTCCGTGCCCCGAGCCGGCCCCGCCGGTGACCGGCCGGACATCCCCGCCGCGGGGCCGCCAGCGGGCACCGGGAGTGTGCTCAGCCACCGGCAGATCCTGACGATCTTCGCCGGGCTGATGATCGGCCTGTTCCTCGCCGCACTCGACCAGACGATCGTGGCCACCTCGATCAGGACGATCGCCGACGACCTCGACGGGCTCAGCCTGCAGGCCTGGGCCACCACCGCCTACCTGGTCACGGCGACGATCACGACCCCGCTCTACGGCAAGCTCTCGGACATCTTCGGGCGCAAGCCCTCTTCCTCGCCGCGATCGCGATCTTCCTCGTCGGCTCGGTCGCCTGCGCCTTCGCCACGTCGATGTACCAGCTCGCGGCCTTCCGCGGGATCCAGGGGCTCGGCGCCGGTGGGCTGTTCTCCCTGGCCCTGACGATCGTCGGCGACATCGTGGCGCCGCGGGAACGGGCCAGGTACCAGGGCTGGTTCGTCGCCGTCTTCGGCACGTCGAGCGTGCTCGGGCCGCTGGCGGGCGGTTTCTTCGCCGGCCGGCCGGAGCTGTTTGGCATCACCGGCTGGCGCTGGGTCTTCCTGGTCAACGTCCCGCTCGGGATCATCGCGCTGATCGTCGTCACCAAGGTGCTGAACGTCCCGCACAGCCAGCGGGAGCACCGCATCGACTGGCCGGGGGCGATCGCGCTGACGGTCGCGCTCGTGCCGCTGCTGATCGTCGCCGAGCAGGGCCGGAGCTGGGGATGGGGCTCGCTGCCCGCGCTCGCGTGCTACCTGGTCGGTGTGGCGGGTCTCGGTGCGTTCCTGGTGCTCGAGCGGCGCATCGGTGACGACGCGCTGCTCCCGGTGCGGTTCTTCCGCAGCGGCGTGTTCCGGTGGGGGGTCGTCGCGGCGTTCATCGCCGGTGCCGGCATGTTCGCCGTGCTCGCGGTGCTGCCGCTGTACCTGCAGATCGTGAAGGGGTCCTCGCCGACCGAGGCCGGTCTGCAGACCCTGCCGCTGGTGCTGGGCATCATGTCGATGTCGGTGCTCGCCGGCCAGCTGATCGCCCGCACCGGGCGGTACAAGATCTGGCCGGTCATCGGGCTCTCGCTGATGGTCGTCGGGGCGGCGCTGCTCTCGCGGATCGACGTCGACACCCCCTACTGGCAGACCGCGCTGATCATGATGGTGATCGGGTGGGGTCTCGGTGGGAACATGCAGCCGCTCACCCTCGCCGTGCAGAACGCGATGCCACCCCGGGACATGGGCGTGGCCACCGCGTCGGCCACGTTCTTCCGGCAGATGGGCGGCACGCTCGGCACGGCGGTGTTCCTCTCGATCCTGTTCGACCGGCTGGGCGGCGGCCAGGTGGCCGGCAACTTCCGGGCCGCGTCCGACACCCCGTCGTTCCGCGCGGCCCTCACCGATCCGGCGGTCACCGCCAACCCGGCGAACACGCCGATCCTCCGTGCCGTGGAGGACGGATCCGACCTGTCGCTCGACGACTCCTCGTTCCTGTCCGCCGCCGACCCGGTGCTGAGCAGGCCGATCCTCGACGGGTTCGCGAGCTCCATGAGCACCGTGTTCCTGGCGGCCACGGCGGTGCTCGTCATCGGGCTCTTCGCCGTGGTCATGATGAAGGAGCTGCCGCTGCGCACGCAGTCGGGCGTCGATGCCCGACGTGACGAGGAGCTCGGCCCGCTGGCGACGCTGGCGCCCTCGGCGGCGCCCATCACCGTCCCGGCCGAGGCCGTGCCCGTCCCGAGCCAGGTCCCTGACGGCGCGAACGCTGCCAGGGACCGGTTGCTCACCACACTGCTGCCCGACCCCCGGCAGGCCCTCCCCGAGGTGCGGGCGGCCGAGGCCGCCCGCGACGCGGTGCGCTCGGCCCGCCGGGAGCCGGAGCATCGGGACGGCGAGCTGGACGCCGTGGCCGGCGAGCTCGTGGCCCGGGGACTGAGCCCGGCGCAGGTCCGGGAGATCCTCGGGCTCCGCGCCGACGAGGATCTGCCGGGTCACTGACCGAACGGAGCGGCCTCCCCGCAGGCCGCCTGCCCGGTGCTCGGTGCTCAGTGCTCGGACTCGGCCTCTTCGGCCTCCGCCGCCTCGGCGTCCCTCGCCCGCTGCCACGAGACCTTGATCTCGCGCTCGGCGTCGGCCCGGCCCACCCAGGTGGCGCCCTCGACGCTCTTGCCCGGCTCCAGTGTCTTGTAGATCTCGAAGAAGTGCTGGATCTCGGCCCGGTCGAACTCGGGCAGGTGATGAATGTCGCGCAGGTGCTCCTGGCGCGGATCGTCGCTCGGGACGCAGAGGACCTTGTCGTCCCCGCCCTTCTCGTCCTTCATGCGGAACATGCCGATGGCGCGGGCCCGGATCAGACAGCCGGGGAACGTGGGCTCCTGCACGAGCACGAGGGCATCGAGCGGGTCACCGTCCTCACCGAGGCTGTCCTCGATGAACCCGTAGTCGGCCGGGTACTGGGTGGCGGTGAAGAGGGTCCGGTCCAGCCGGATCCTCCCCGTCTTGTGGTCCACCTCGTACTTGTTACGACCCCCCTTGGGGATCTCGATCGTGACGTCGAAGTCCACTGGCGCTCTCCTGCTGCTCAGAAGCGGGCATCTACAGAGCCGATGCCGGTCGGGCGACCGGCTCCGGCGCCTGCCTCTAGTGTGGGGGACCGCGTCTGCCGGGTTGTGACCGGCCGACCAGTGCTGTTGTCGCGCGCTATGCGGGAGGGGGCGACGTGGGTATCGGGCGCCGAATCGGTGACACGCTGCGTCTGCCGGGTCGCGGAGCGCGACGTGGGCTGATCGTTCTCGTGGTGCTGGCCGTCGCCGGGGCGTCCGGCGGTGCGGTCGCACTCAGCGGCCCCACCCTGGTGCAACGGCTCGGGCTGACGCAGGCCGAGGCCGCGGAGGCGCCGCCTGCGCCGCCTGCCGTGCTCGGGCCGCTCCCGGCGAACGCGCCCCGGCCCACCACGGCCGGGCTGTCCCAGACCCTGGACGGGGCCGCCGACGCGATGCCGGGGACGTTCACCGGCGTCGTCATCGACCCGTCCACCGGGAACACCCTCTGGCAGCACACACCGGAGAAGGCGCTGGTCCCCGGCTCCACGGGCAAGCTGCTCACCGTCTCCGCCGCGCTGCTCACGCTCAATCCCACCGACACGCTCGTCACCCGCGTGGTCCAGGGCTCACAGCCGGGCACGGTGGTGCTCGTCGGCGGCGGCGATCCCACTCTCACCACCCTGCCGCCCGGACAGAACAGCGTGTACCCGGGCGCGCCACGGATGTCCGACCTCGCGGCCGCCGTGCGCAAGGCGGTACCCGGCCCGATCACGCGCGTGCTCGTCGACACCAGCCGCTACAAGGGGCCGTCGATGGCCGAGGGCTGGGACCCTGCCGACGTCGCCGCGGGCTTCATCACCCCGATCGAGCCGGTGATGGTGGACGGCGGCCGGATCGACCCGACGGAACAGGACGGCCCCCGCGTCGACGACCCCGCGCTGGCTGCGGGCCGTGCGCTGGCGCAGGACCTGGGCGCCGACCCGAAGAACGTCGCCGAGGGCACCGCCCAGCCGGGCGCGAAGTCCCTCGCGGCGGTGCACTCGCTCCCGATCACGGACCTGGTGGAACAGCTCCTGCGTGCCTCGGACAACGTGCTCGCCGAGATCCTCGCCCGGGAGGTCGCCATCGCCCGTGGCGGCCAGCCGACCTTCGACGGCGCCGCGCAGCAGACCCTCGCCGCGCTCCGCCAGGCCGGTTTCGACCCCACCGGCGCCGTGCTCCACGACGGCAGTGGCCTGTCCACCGAGGACAGGGTCCCGGCGCGGCTGCTCGGGTCGTTGCTCGGTGCGGCCGCTGCGCCGGTCGAGGGTCCCGACGGCACCGAGTTCCTGCGCCCCGTCCTCAGCGGCCTGCCGGTGGCCGGTGGGGACGGCACGCTCGAGGACCGGTTCGGCCGTTCCGGGCCGTCGGGGCCCGGCCGCGGGGTGGTGCGGGCCAAGACCGGCACCCTGACCGGCGTGAGCAGCCTGGCCGGGGTCGTGACCGATGCCGACGGGAGGCTGCTGGTCTTCGCGCTGATGTCCAACGGCGTGAACCCGTCGTCCATCCGGCCGAAGCTGGACGCGATGGCGGCGTTGCTGAGCGGCTGCGGCTGCCGCTGACATCCCGCCGCTGATCTTTCGCGCGTGCCGGGAAAGGGGTTTCGCAGAGCGGGGGCGCACCCGTCGCCCGTTGCGTAGCGTGGGTCGGGTGCCGCACGCGACCGACGTCCCGCAGTCCGCCCAGCAGCCCGGCCCGACCGAGCGCGGCCTCCCGGTCGACTGGGAGCTGGCCCGGCGCACCGCGAGCCGTCTCATGCAGCCCGGCCCGGAGGCCACCCGCCAGGAGGCGGGCGAGCTAGTCGCGCGGCTGCGGTCGGACGCCGCCGTGGCCGAGGGACACGTCCGTGAGGTCACCGGCCTCGGGCACGGGCTGCCGCTGCTGCCCGCCGACGTCGTCGACCGGCCGGCGTGGGCCGCGGCCGCCGTGCACGGCATGGCGGCGCTCACCGCCGACGCCGAGCTGCCCGCGGTGTCCCGTGCGGCCCGCATCGTCACCGCCCGCACGGCCGGTCTGCAGGTCGGTGGCGTCGTCGCGTACCTCGGGGCCCGCGTGCTGGGTCAGTACGACCCGTTCGGCGGCCCGGCGGGCGACGGACGGCTGTTGCTGGTGGCGCCCAACGTGCACGCCGCGCAGCGGGCTCTCGATGTGCCGGCCGCCGACTTCGGGCTGTGGGTGTGCCTGCACGAGGCCACGCACCGGCTCCAGTTCACCGCCGTTCCGTGGCTGCGCACCTACTTCGCCACCGAGGTCGGCCGCTTCCTGACCGTCACGCAGGGCATGGAGCGGGGCGCGGTGCTGGAGCGGCTGCCCGAGGTGGTGCGCGCGGTGCGCTCGTCCGGCGGCGACTCGCTGGCGATCGTGGAGCTCCTGCAGGGGCCGGAGCAGCGGGCGGTGCTCGACCGGCTGCTCGCCCTCACCACGCTGCTGGAGGGCCACGCCGACCACGTGATGGACGCCGCGGGGCCCGAGGTGGTCCCGAGCGTGGCCACCATCCGCTCCCGGTTCACCGCGCGCCGCCGTGGCAGCGGCGTCGTCGACCGGGTGCTGCGCGCGCTGCTCGGAGTGGAGGCCAAGGTGCGCCAGTACGCCGTCGGCTCCGCCTTCACCCGCCACGTGGTGCTCGCCGCCGGCATGGCCGGCTTCAACCGCGTCTGGGAGAGCCCCGAGACCCTCCCCACC
>NZ_JAAXKY010000223.1 GCF_012911925.1 Pseudonocardia xinjiangensis
GACGGGGGCCGTGGGGGCGGCCGCGGGTGCGACGTCCTTGCGGATCGCCGGGGGCGCGGCGAGCGCGGCGTCGTCGTCGACCCGGGCGGCGGTGGGAACGGGCTCAGGAACAGCGAGAGCGAGACTTCCAGCCAGTACTACTCCGATCGTCAGGCCGAGGAGAAGGGTTCCCGCGCGATGCCCGAAGCTGAACACGGTGCGTAAAGTAGCAGGATTGTGACAACAAGCAACGATTCGGCTGTTCGGCTCAACATGTGGGTCGCCGGTCACGTTCAGTCAGTGGGTTTCCGGTGGTGGACGAGGTGCCGGGCGCTGGAACTGGGACTGGTCGGCTCGGCCCGCAACCTGCCGGACGGTCGCGTCGCCGTGGTCGCGGAAGGCGACCGCCGGGCGTGCGAGGGGCTGCGCGACGCCGTCCGGGGCGGCGGCACGCCGGGGCGCGTCGACGAGGTCGTCGAGCAGTGGAGCCACGCCCGCGGTGGCCTGCGGGGATTCGTCGAAGCCTGACGGTAATGTTCGTCGACCGCCCCCCGGAGAACGCCGTCCCCTGGAGAACGCAGCCGTGCACCTCAAGAGCCTGACGCTGAAGGGCTTCAAGTCCTTCGCCTCGGCCACGACGCTGCGCCTGGAACCCGGGATCACCTGCGTGGTCGGGCCCAACGGCTCGGGCAAGTCCAACGTGGTCGACGCGATCAGCTGGGTGCTCGGCGAGCAGGGCGCGAAGGCACTGCGCGGCGGGAAGATGGAGGACGTCATCTTCGCCGGTACCTCGGGAAGAGCGGCGCTCGGCCGCGCCGAGGTGACGCTCACCATCGACAACTCCGACGGTGCCCTGCCCATCGACTACTCCGAGGTGTCGATCACCCGCCGGATGTTCCGGG
Source organism: Pseudonocardia xinjiangensis (assembly GCF_012911925.1). Lineage (GTDB taxonomy): Bacteria > Actinomycetota > Actinomycetes > Mycobacteriales > Pseudonocardiaceae > Pseudonocardia > Pseudonocardia xinjiangensis. The sequence continues at coordinate 882 of NZ_JAAXKY010000223.1, forward strand.
ACGGTGCCGGCGAGTACGAGATCAACGGATCGCACTGCCGCCTCCTGGACATCCAGGAGCTGCTGTCGGACTCCGGCATCGGCCGCGAGATGCACGTGATCGTCGGGCAGGGGCAGCTCGACTCGGTGCTGCAGTCCAAGCCCGAGGACCGCCGGGCCTACATCGAGGAGGCCGCAGGCGTCCTCAAGCACCGCAAGCGCAAGGAGAAGGCGCTCCGCAAGCTCGACGCGATGCAGGCCAACCTCACCCGGCTCACCGACCTCACCGCGGAGCTGCGCCGCCAGCTCAAACCGCTGGGCCGGCAGGCGGAGATCGCGCGTCGGGCGCAGTCCGTCCAGTCGGAGCTTCGTGACGCGCGGTTACGGCTCGCCGCCGACGACCTCGTCACCCTGCGCGACAGCCTCGCGCGTGAGGAGGCCGACGAGTCGACGGCCCGCGCCCGCCGCGCCGAGGTCGAGGAGCAGCTGTCGGTCGCCCGCGTCGAGCAGGAACGGCTGGAGCTCGCGCTGGCCCAGGACGCCCCGCGGCTCGCCGCCGCGCAGGACACCTGGTACCGGCTCTCCGCGCTGGCGGAGCGCCTGTCCGGCACCGTCCGGCTCGCCCAGGAACGCACCCGCCACCTCGCCGACCCGCAGGAACGCACCCCGGGGCGCGACCCCGACGAGCTGGACGCCGAGGCCGACGCCGTCTCCGAGCAGGAGGACGAGCTGGTCGAGGCCGTCGCCGAGGCCCGCAGACGGCTGTCGGACGTGCTGGAGGAACGCGCCGACCACGAGCGGACCCTCGCCGCGGCCGAACGCGCCCACATGGCCGCCGTCCGCGCGCTCGCCGACCGCAAGGCGGGCCTCGCCACCCTCGCTGGGCGCGCCGAGGCGCTGCGCAGCGGCGCCGCCGCCACGGCCGACGAGATCGACCGGCTCTCCGAGGCGCTGGCCGAGGCCGAGGAGCGCACCGAGACCGCGGCGGGCGAGCTGGAGCTCGCCCGCGACGAGCTCGGCGGCCTCGGCGGCGACGACCCCGCCGACGGCTCGCTCGCGAGCTCGCTGCGGGAGCTCGAGCAGCGCTGCGCCGAGGCCGTCGAGGCCCACGACGGCGCCCGCAGGCGGGTGGCCGAGCTGGTGGCCCGCGAGCGCGAGCTGGAACAGCAGCGCGCGCACTGGCGGGCCCGGGTCGACGCCCTCTCGGTCGGGCTGGCGCGCCGCGACGGGTCGGGCGCGTTGCTCGACACCGACGGCGTGCTCGGCGCGGTGTCCGGCCTGCTCACCGTCGAACCGTGGGCGCGGGTGGCGGTCGCGGCGGCGCTGGGCGAGCTCGCCGACGCACTGGCGGTGGCGAGTCCCGACGCCGCGGTCGACGCGCTCCGCCTCCTCCGCACCCGCGACGCGGGCCGGGCGTCCCTGGTGGTGGGCTCCGCCGAGGTTCAGGAAAGCCACTTTCAGGCCCTCTCCGGGCAGGAAAGTGGCTTTCCTGAACCCCCGGTGGGGCGCTGGGCCTCCGGGCTCGTCTCCGCCGAGCCCGCGGTGCGGGGCGCCGTTGCCCGGCTGCTGCACGGTGTCGTCGTCGTCGACGATCTCGAGGCCGCCCGTACCGTCGTCGCCGCGCACCCGGAGCTCACGGCCGTCACCACCGACGGCGACGTGCTCGGGGCGGCCAGGGCGTCCGGTGGTTCCGGCTCGGCCTCCAGCGCGCTGGACGTCCAGGCCGCCGTGCAGGAGGCCGTCGAGCAGCGGGAGGCGGTCGAGGAGGAGCTGGCGGGCCTGCGTCCGGCGCTCGACGGGGCCCGCGCCGAGGAAGCCGCCCGGCTGAGCGAGGTCGAGGTCGCGCGGCGGCAGCAGACGGCGGCCGAGCAGCGCCGGGCCGCGGCGTCGGCCCAGCTCGGGCGCTACGAGCAGGCCGTCCGGTCGGCCACGGCGGAGGCCCAGCGGCTGCGGGAGCGCCGCGACGCCGTCGAGGCCCGTCGCTCCGACGCGTTGCTCGCGCTGGAGGCCGCCGAGCAGCAGCTCGCCGTGGCCGAGGACGAGCCGGTCGACGACGAGCCCGACACCGAGATCCGCGACGCCGCCGCCGAGTCGCTCGCCGCCGCGCGCGCCGAGGAGGTGGAGGCGCGGTTGACGCTGCGCACCGTGGAGGAGCGGGCGCGGGCCATCGCGGGCCGTGCCGACTCGCTGCGCCGGCAGGCGTCCTCGGAGCGGCAGGCCAGGGCCAGGGCGGCGGCGGCCCTGGAGGCGCGCGAACGCGGCGCCCGGATCGCGAATATCGTCGTGGCCGCCGGCCAGACCGCCTCGGAGCAGATCGCCGTCTCGCTGGCCGCGGCGGCCACCGAGCGGGACGCCGCGGCGGCGGCCCGCGACTCCCGGGAGCGGGCACTCGGCGAGGCCAGGGCCACCACCCAGCGGCTCACGGGGCTGATGGAGAAGCTCACCGACGCCGTGCACCGCGACGAGGTGCTGCGCGCGCAGTCCCGGCTGCGGCTGGAACAGCTCACGGAGAAGATCCTCGCCGACCACGGTCTCGGCATCGACGACCTCGTCGCGGAGTACGGCCCGGACACACCCGTGCCCGCCTCGGCCGCGGAGATGGCCGAGTACGAGGCGGCGAAGGAGCGCGGCGAGGACGTCGTGCCACCGCCGCCGATGCCCTTCGACCGCGCCACCCAGCAGCGCCGCGCACAGCGTGCCGAGAAGGACCTCGGCCTGCTGGGCAAGGTCAACCCGCTGGCGCTCGAGGAGTTCGCGGCGCTCGAGGAGCGCTACCGGTTCCTGTCCACCCAGCTGGAAGACCTCAAGAACACCCGCCGCGACCTGCTCACCGTCGTCCGCGAGGTGGACGACAAGATCCTCGAGGTCTTCACCATCGCCTACACCGACGTGGCGCGGGAGTTCGAGACCGTCTTCGCCACCCTGTTCCCCGGTGGTGACGGCAGGCTGGTCCTCACCGACCCCGACGACATGCTCACCACCGGCATCGAGGTGGAGGCCCGGCCGCCCGGCAAGAAGGTCAAGCGGCTGTCGCTGCTGTCCGGTGGGGAGCGGTCGCTGACGGCGATGGCCCTGCTCGTGGCGATCTTCCGCGCGCGGCCGTCGCCGTTCTACGTGCTCGACGAGATCGAGGCCGCCCTCGACGACGTGAACCTGCGCCGGCTCATCTCCCTCATGGAGGAGCTGCGGGAGACGAGCCAGCTCATCGTCATCACCCACCAGAAGCCGACGATGGAGGTGGCCGACGCGCTCTACGGCGTCTCCATGCGCGGCGACGGGATCACCACGGTCATCAGCCAGCGCCTGCGCGCGGCGAGCTGACCGGGCGGGGGCTCAAGCCAGGTTCTGCTCGACGAAGCCGGTGACGGCGGCGGCGAACGTCTCGGGCTCCTCCAGGTGCCCCATGTGCCCGCTGTTCTCGAACACCACGAGCTGCGAGCCGGGGATCGTCTCGTGCAGCTCCTGGCCCCACCGCGGGCCGCAGATGAACCCCCACCGGCCGGTCAGCACGAGGCTGGGCAGGTGCAGCGCCGCGAGCGCGTCGTGGTGGCGCCACGGTCCCTCGTCCGACGTGACCGCCCACGCCTGCAGGCTCGTGCGCATGACGTCGTACGCCTCGACCGTGCGGGAGTCGGCGAAGTAGGCCGGGAGCAGGCCGCGCATCGACGCCGTGTACTCCTCGTCCGTGCCGGTGGCGAGCGCCTTCCAGGTGGCCATCGCCTCCTGCGCCTCCGGCCGGTCGGCGTAGCGCTCCAGGAACCTCTCCAGGTTCTGTGCCGCGTCGACCATGATCTCCGGGCCGGCGAGCGGCGCGGTGTCGAAGAGGATCAGCCCGGCGAGCCGGTCGGGGTGCCGGATCGCGTACCGCTGGGCCACGAAACCGCCGTGCGAGTGGCCGAGCAGGTGCACGTCGGGCACGCCGAGGTGGTCGAGCAGCGCCTCGACGAACTCCACGTAGCGGTCCACCGAGTACCCGCCGGGGTGCTCGGGCAGCCGTCCCGACTCGCCGGTGCCGATCGGCTCCACGTAGACGCAGGTCAGCTTCTTCTCGAGCAGCGGCATGCGCAGGTAGTCCCACCCGATGCCCGGACCTCCCGGGTGGAGCACGCAGACCGGGCCACGTCCGGCGACGTGGTAGCGCATGGGGACGCCGTTCAGCTCGAGGGTGTGGGTGCCCTCCTGGAGGGCGGGTGTCGTCGGCACGGACGGTTCTCCTGTGGGTCGGCGGGGAAGCACCGGCGGGCGCGCCCTCCACCTGGAGGCGCGAGTTTCCGGCTCGCGGGCCGCGAGATCCGATCGGTCCGGTGGGGACGAGAATGGGGGAGTGGATCAGGACCGCAGGCTCGTCGGCCGCGAGGCCACGCTCGCCGCGGCCCGGGTGGCGCTCGACGAGGTCCTCGGCGGGGCCGGGCAGCTGCTGCTGGTGTCGGGGGAGCCGGGCATCGGGAAGTCCGCGCTGCTCGGAGAGGTCGTGCGGACGGCCGCGGCGCAGGGGGCCCGGGTGCTGCGGGGCACCTGCTGGGAGGCGGCCGTCGCGCCGCCCTACTGGCCGTGGACGCAGGTCCTGCGCTCCGTCGACCGGTCCACGGTGCAGCTCGGTGAGGCCGCCCGCCTGATCGAGCGGTCCGCGCCCGACGGCCCCTCGGCGGCACTGCCGTTCGAGATGTTCGACGCGGTGGCCCGGGTGCTGGCCGAGCTGGCTGCGCACTCGCCAGTGGCTGTGGTCCTCGACGACCTGCAGTGGGCCGACGAGGCGTCCGTCCGGCTGCTGTCCTTCCTCCGCACGCAGCTCGCCGCCGATCGCGTCCTCCTGCTCGGCGCCTTCCGTGACACCGAGTCGGGCGCCGAGCTGCGCCGGCTCACCGAGACGGCACAGCTGCTCCAGCTGGGCGGGCTGACGGCCGACGACGTCGCCGCGCTCATGCGGCGCACGGGCGGCCCGCACGCGCCCCTCGAACGGGCGGAGGAGATCCGGAGCCGGTGCGGCGGGAACCCGTTCTTCGTGCGCGAGGTGTGCCGGCTCGGCGTCGCCGACGGCTGGGACGCGACCGCGGCCGGGCGGATCCCCGACGGCGTGCTCGGCGTCCTGCGGCGGCGGCTCGGGCGCCTCTCCGCGCCGTGCGCCGCGATGCTCACCGCCGCCGCGGTGGCCGGCCGCGTCGTCGAGCCCGAGGTGCTGGGCCGCGCGCTCCCGACCGGCGACGCCGCCGGGACCGCGGCTCTCATCGACGAGGCCGTCGCCGCGCGGGTCCTCGCGCCGGACGGGGCGAGGACCTCCTTCGTCCACGACCTCTACCGGGAGACGCTGCTCGCGGACTGCCCGTCGGCCCGGCTCGCCGAGCTCCACGCGGCCGTCGGCGCGGCACTGCGGGACGTCACCCCGCCGGATGCGCTCACGGGGGACCGGCTGTCCCGGCTGGCCGCCCACTTCGTCGCGGCCGGACCGCCCGCGGCCGCGGAGGCGGTGCGGTTCTCCGTGCTCGCCGCCCGGGACGCCACCTCCCGGCTCGGTCACGAGGACGCCTGCCGGCACTACGAGCTCGCGCTGGGTGTGATCGACGCGGTGGCCCCGCCCGCGGGGTCGGCGCAGCGCACCGCCCTGCTCGTGGAGCTCGGAGCGGCGCAGGCGCGGGCCGGGAGCGCCGACGCGGCGCGGACCGCCTACGACGAGGCCGTCCGGCTGGGGCGGGCCGGGGGCGAGTGGGAGGCGGTGGCGCGGGCGGCGATCGGCCGCTACGGCCTGGGCAGCCGCGACCCGGTGGAGTACGCCACGGTGATCTCCGTGCTGGAGGAGGCGGACAAGGCACTGGCCGCGTCGGGTACGGCTGACGTCGCGCTGCGCTGCAGCCTGCTCGCCACCCTGGCGCGGGCCCGCCGGCACGCGGACCCGCGCCGCGTCGACCCGGAGGCCGTCGAGGCCGCGGAGCAGGCCGTGGCGCTGGCGACAGGCGACCCGCGCTCACGGGCGGAGTCCCTGCTGGCCCTGCACGACGTCCTGTGGGTGCCGGGGCGCGCGTCCGAGCGGCTCCCGGTGCTGGACGAGATGCTGGCCGCCGCCGTTGCCGCGGACGACCCGGAGCTCGTCGCGGTGGCCCACCAGCTGACGGCCACCGCGCTCATCGAGACGGGCGACCCGGCAGGGCGGCTCGCGCTCGAACGGTACGTGCACCTCGCGGCCGGGCTCGGACACGCGCGCGGCCGCTGGGGCGCGCTCAGCCGCCGGGCGACCCTCGCCGAGCTCGCCGGGCGCGTCGAGGAGGCCACCGACCTCGCGGGCGCCGCGCTGGAGCTGGGCTCCGTGATCGGCGAGCCCGACGCCCCCGGCTGCTTCGCCACGCTGCGGTCCTCGCTCATGGCGATCGGCGGCCCTGAGCTGACGCTCGACCTGGGTGGCCTGGACGAGAACGACCAGCTGTGGCCGGTGTTCCCGTTGATCCGCGCGCTCGCCCCGGCGTTCCGCGGCCGGTACGAGGAGGCCGCCGAGCGTCTCGGGGACTTCGCGGTACAGGACGTGCTGCAGAAGTACGACCTCGAACTGGTCGCCGTGGCCGCCACCGTCTTCGCGGCCGTCGGCTCGGACGCGCAGCGCACGTGGACCTACGAGCGGCTCGTCCCGGTCGCGGGGCTGCACGTCGTGGTCGGCGGGTGCGCGGCCTACTACGGGCCGGTGGACCATCTCCTCGGAGAGCTGGCCGCAGCCCTCGGACGGCGGGACGAGGCCGTGGCCCACCTCACCGCGGCGGCGCGGCAGTGCGACCGGCTGGGGGTCGCGGCCTGGTCGCGGCGCAGTCTCGACGCGCTCGCCCGCATGGGCGCCGGGCCGGACGAGCCGGTGGTGGAGCGCGACGGCGGCACCTGGCGCCTGGCGTTCCGGGGCCGCGTGGAGCACCTGCCCGACGCGAAGGGCCTGCGCGACCTCGCCGTCCTCCTCGGCTCTCCCGGGCGGGACGTGCACGTGCTCACGCTGCTGGGCCGGGACGTGCCGCCGACGGGGTCCGATCCCGTGCTCGACGACCGGGCGATGGCCCGGTACCGCCACCGCCTGGGCGAGCTCGACGGCGACATCGACGAGGCGGTCGAGTTCCAGGACCTGCACCGGGCCGAGCGGCTCCAGGCGGAACGGGACGCGTTGCTCGCCGAGCTCGCCGCCGCCACCGGGCTCGGCGGGCGACCCCGGCGCCTCGGGGACGAGACCGAGCGCGCCCGCAAGACCGTGGGAGCGCGGATCCGGGACGCGCTGCGCCGGGTGGACGCGGTGCACCCCGAGCTCGCCGAGCACCTCCGCGCCACCGTCGGCGTCGGCACGGTCTGCCGCTACACACCGCAACCGGTGCCGACGAGGGAGTGACCGGCGACATGATCTTCCCGAGGTCCTGAGGATCGCCCTGGCCAGGGCCATCTCGTCGATCTGACAACGATCACGGTGAACGCCAGGTGCTTGGCGCCCCTGCCGTTGCTTCGCATGACAGGGTGGACAGGTGACCACGGAGACCTTCTGGATCATCATCGCGATCGCGGCGGTGGTCCTGCTCGTCGCCGTCGCGCTGGGGCTGGTGCTGCTGCGGCGACGGCGGATAAGCCTGCGTGAGCCGGGAGAGGTCGAGGGCGGCACGAGCCCCGGCACCGCCCCGCCACGCGGCGGCACCTACAAGGCCGAGAGCGGCTTCTCCTTCACGGCGGGCTCCGATACGGCTGCCCCCCCGGCCGCACCACCGGAGCAGCGGGCCGAACCCGCGGCACCGCCGACGAACCGCGCGCCCACGGCGGACCTGCTGCCGCCGGTGGACACCGCGCCCCCCGCGCCGCCGGCCGAGACAGCGCCTCCGGCCCAGACC
>NZ_JAAXKY010000224.1 GCF_012911925.1 Pseudonocardia xinjiangensis
GGCCACATCGGGCCGGCCGCCGCCCGTACTCGGGGAGCGGACGAGGCCTAGAGGCGGCGAGCGCCGCTGAAGGCGCTGCTCGACACCGTCTGGTACTTCACGACATCGCCGGTCTGGGGAGCGTTGATCATCTTTCCGCCGCCGGCGTAGATCCCGACGTGGCTCACCGGCGAGTAGTAGAAGACGAGGTCGCCGGGCTGCATGTTGTCCCACGACACAGCCTTGCCGACGCGCGCCTGCTGGCTGCTCGACCGCGGGAGCGTGACGCCTGCCTTCTTGAAGGCCCAGCTCGTGAGACCGGAGCAGTCGTAGCTGCTCGGGCCGGCCGCACCCCACTGGTAGGGCTTGCCGAGCTGGGTCGCTGCCGCCTTCAGCGCCTCGACACCGGCCCCGGTGCCCGTGATGGGGACGTCCGGGGCGTCCTCCTTGGGCCCGTTGCGCTCGCGCCGCTGCTGGGGGGACAGCCGCTCGAGGAGCTTCTCGGCCTGGTCGATGCGGATCTCCGCGTCGCGCTTCCGGGCGGCGACGTCGTCCTCGGCCTTCTTGGCCTCGTCGGCGGCGGTCTTGGCCCGCTCGACGGCGGCGTCGGCATCGGCCTGTGCCTTCGCGGTGACGTCGACGACGGACGACAGCTGCTCGAGCGCGGCCTTGTAGTCGGCCGAGAGCGTCTCGAGTGCCGACATCTGGTCCAGGAAGTCCTGCGGGGACCCGCTCGCGAGCAGCGCGTTGAACTGGTCGAGGTTGCCGCTCTCGAAGGTGCCCATCGCCACCGCGTCGAGCTGCTGGCGGTACTGCTCCTCGTCGGCCTTGGCCGCGTCGACCGCGGCCTTGGCCGGCGCGACCGCCTGCTCGAGCGTCTGGAGCTCGGCCTGCCGGGCGTCGACGGTGTCCTGGGCGGCGTGCCACTCCTCGGTGAGGGCCTCGGCCTCCCGCTGCACCTGGTCGAGCTGGGCGGCGGCGTCGGCCGCGTTGGTGGGGGGCGGCGGTGGCGGCGACGGGGGCTGCGCGCTCGCCGGTGTGGCGCCGAGAACGAGAGCGAGGAGCGAGACAAGGACCAACGCTCCCGCGGATGGAACATGACTCCGGCGGAGGGCGGATCGGTGTGTGATCCACCGGAACTTCCGACCGTGACCGGATGGGGTACGCCGAGGCGACACCACGCGGATGGCTCTCCTCTCACCACCCGCACGCTCCTCGATCGGGGGCCCTCAGGCCATCCGTTCGGACGAAGGTGCGGTGACCTTGTGTCGCCATTCCGGTCGAATGGCTGAACCGCCACAAGGTCGCGGCGAGATTACGGAGACGGGCAATGACGTCCAAACCGGGGGGATGTCACCGGATGGGGTGATGAGAGTCCCCTGTGAATGCAAAGAGCTACCAAAGCGGTTCTGCAACGCTGTGATGTCACCCTGCGTCACGAGCCGATCTTCCGCCATCCGTGTCACCGGACGCTCGGCGCTCACGGACAGCCACCAGTCGCAATCTCGGTACAAGTCCTTGATCTGCGAGCACATCCAGGGCACGTCGCTCCGGTGCGTCGAACTGCACGATGGGCGCGCCGGACGGCACCTCCGGCCCCTCCGATCCGGTCGTCTGCGGGGTGGGCGCGCCCAACAGAACACCGATCACGCAATCGCCGCAGGCGATCCCACGAACCTCGCAGCTGTCACAATCGATGATCATTTCCTGCTCCCTCGTCGGCCGGGTCGTTCCCGATACCGCGGACGTTAGGAGCGACCTCCGACAGTTCTTCACGGCCGAATGCCGATCGGATGACCGAAACGGCTGCCGCGGAGGGTCAGACGCGGGCCAGCCGGCCCAGCAGCACCGCGGACGGCACCGAGTAGGCCCCGCCGCGGCGGACCGACTCCACGACCGCGCGGTCGGACGTGGCGACGAGGACCGGACGGCCCTCCGGCTCGGCCGCCACGAGGTCGCGGATCACGTCGTCGGCCAGCACTCCGACGTCGCTGAAGAGCACGCGCACCCGCGATCCCCGCGGCGGGGCGGTGACGACGCCGGCACCGTCGAACACGACGGTGATCTCCACGCCCGTCCGCGCCGCGAGCGCTGCCAGCTGTCCGACGAGGCGCGTGCGCTGGTCGGCCAGCGGCAGCTCGGGATAACCCGTCTTGCTGACGTTGTAGCCGTCGACGATCACGTGCACCGACGGGACCGTCAGGAGCGCGTCGAGCTCGGACAGCCGGTCGATCGCCGCCCCGCGGCGCGCGGCCTGGGCGCCGGCCACGAGGTCGGCGGGCCGGGGGCCACCGCCGCCCAGTGCCAGCTCACGGCGCAGCCCCGTGACGGCCCCACCGAGGGTGTCGATGAGGAGCTCGAGGCGCACCTCGTCGGCCTTGCGAGCCTCCCGGGCGGCCTGCCGGGCCGCCGCCACCTCGGCCGATGCGCGGTCGGCGCGCCTGCGCTCCGCCTCGGCCCGGCCGCGCTCGCGGTCGCGCTCGGCCCGGGCCGCCGCCAGCTCGCTCTCGGCCGCGCGCCGGAGGTCGGCGGCGCTCTGCTCGGCGGCCACCTGCCCGTCGATGGCCGCGCGGAGCCGCGCTCCCTGCTCCGAGACGCGCCTGCGCAGCTGCTGGTACTCGGCGTCGCGCTGCTCCCCCGCCACCCTGGCCTGGGCCCGCGCCTCGGTGAGCTCCGCGCGCAGCCGGTCGAGCTCGGCCGTGAGCTTGTCCACGCGCGAGAGCGCCGCATCCCGCTCGGCGCGCAGTTCGACGACCTCGCCACGGCGCGCGGCCGCGGCCACCGCGGCGGCTGCCGCGGGGTCGTCGGCGAGGAGAGCGGCCGCCGCGGCGGTGAGGGGGTCGTCCGCGGCGGTGGTGAGCTCCCCGGGGCGGTGCTCCTCCCACCACGCGACGACCGCCGCGCGGAAGGCCACCGAGGCCGCCAGCTCCGCGGTCAGCGCCGCCCCGCCCAGCTTCGCGCGCTTGGCCGGGGTGAAACGGGCGAGCCTGCGCAGCGGCACCGGGACATCGGTGACGGGCATGGAGCCCACCGCGGCGGCGGCCGTGTCGGCCAGCCGGGCACGCACGGCGTCCGGGAGCCGCTCCCAGCTCACGGGCTCCGGGGCGGCCGAGTCACCGGGGCCGGAATCGCCGTCACCGGCAGGCGACGGCTCGGCCGCGCCGCACCCGGGCGGCCGGGCGGTGTCGTCTGACCCGGACATCACTCCAGGTTATCCGCGTTCGAGCGGAACCACCCACCGGTGGCAGCGCGAATACGCGCTGTGTCCCCCGGTTCTGTCGGTCACTGCCGCTAGCGTCCGCCGCCGTGCCCGGTCTCTCCCCACAGCTGTCCTTCGACGAGCTCGGCACCCCGTTGCGCGAGGTGACGTTCGTCGTGCTCGACCTGGAGACCACCGGCGGCTCGGCGGGCAACGACGCGATCACCGAGATCGGCGCGGTGAAGATCCGCGGGGGTGAGCGCATCGGCGAGCTCGCCACGCTGGTCGACCCGGGCACCGGGGTACCACCCGCAGTGATGGCGCTCACCGGTATCACCACCGCGATGATCTCCGGGGCTCCCCGGCTCCCCGCCGTCCTGCCCACCCTGCTGGAGTTCCTGAGCGGTGCGGTCCTCGTGGCCCACAACGCACCCTTCGACGCCGGCTTCCTGCGGGCGGCGTGCGAGCGCCACGGGCGGCCGTGGCCCCGCCCGCCGGTGCTGTGCACCGCGCGCCTGGCCCGCGCCGTCCTCTCCCGCGACGAGGCGCCGAGCGTGCGGCTCGGCGCCCTGGCCCAGCTGTTCGGCACCACCACGAAGCCCACCCACCGTGCGCTCGCCGACGCCCGGGCCACCGTCGAGGTGCTCCACCACCTGCTCGAACGGGTGGGCAACCTCGGTGTGCAGAGCCTCGAGGAGCTCCTGGGGCTGGCCCGCGAGTCGGCGCCGCACCGGCCAACGCAACAGCAGCGCAAGAAGCGGGTGCTCGCGGCCGGAGTGCCCGCGGCGCCGGGCGTGTACCTCTTCCGCGGCCCCCGTGACGAGGTTCTCTACATCGGCACCAGCGGCGACCTGCAGCGGCGGGTGCGCAGCTACTTCACCGCAGGGGAGCGGCGCCGCCGCGTGCGCGACATGGTGGCGCTCGCCGAGCGCGTCGACACCGTCGTGTGTGCCCACGCGCTGGAGGCCGCGGTACGGGAGCTGCGGCTCATCGCGGCGCACCAGCCGCGCTACAACCGCCGGTCCCGCCGTCCCCATCGCGGGTGGTGGGTCACCCCCACCGCCGAGGCGTTCCCGCGCCTGTCCGTGGTCGCCACCCCCCGCGACGGGGCGCTGGGCCCGTTCGGGTCCCGGCAGGCGGCCGCCACGGCCGTCGACACCGTCCTCGACGCGGTGCCCCTGCGCCCGTGCACCCAGCGCATCCCGGCCCGCGGCGCCTCGGCGTCGCCCTGCGCGCTGCACGAGCTCGGCCGGTGCGCGGCGCCGTGCGCCGGGCTGCAGACACCCGAGGAGTACGCACCGGCGGTACGGGCCCTGCACGACCTGGTCGACGGCCGCGACGACGGCGCGCTGCGCACCCTGGCCACCGAGGTCGACGAGCTCGCCGGGCGGGAGCGGTTCGAGTCGGCCGCCCAGGCCCGCGACCGGCTCGCCGCGCTGATCCTCGGCCTCGAACGCTCCCAGCGCCTGGCCACGCTCGCCGCGCTGCCCGAGGTGGTCGGAGCCCGGCCGGACGGCCGGGGCGGCTGGGAGGTCTCGGTACTGCGGTTCGGCCGGCTCGCGGCCGCCGGGGTGGCCCCCCGGGGTGTCGCGCCCATGCCCGTGATCGACGCCCTGCGTCTCGGCGCCCAGACGGTCCTCACCGAGCCCGGCCCGCTGCGCGGAGCGCCCGCCGAGGAGGTGCGGCTGCTGCACCGCTGGCTCACCACCGGTGGCACCCGCCTGGTCCACGCCGAGCCTTCGTGGGCCGAGCCGGCCCGGAGCGCCGCACGCTGGGGTGGCTGGGTGGAGCGGGCGCGGCCGATCGAGGCCGGCGTGGACTAGGGTCGGGCAGGAAGTCGACCTACCCGAGGAGCCGTCGTGATCACCGCGATCGTCATGGTGCACACCGCCGCCGACCGCATCCCGGAGACCGCGCAGGCCATCGCCGACCTCGACGGCGTGAGCGAGGTCTACTCCTGTGCCGGTGACGTCGACCTGATCGCGGTGGTCAAGGTCAGCCAGCACGACGAGCTGGCCGACGTGATCGCCGGGCGCCTCAGCAAGGTCGACGGGGTGCGGCGCACCGACACCCACATCGCCTTCCGCTCGTACTCCCGCGCCGACACCGAGGCCACCTTCTCGGTGGGCCTGGACTGACCCGCCGGGGCCGACGCCCCCGCCGGCCCGGCGCGTCATGGACACATAACGCGGCATCAGGCCCCACCGGAACAGCAACACGGGACCACAACGCTGCTACCGCGGCGACTCGCGCACCCGGAACGGGCGACTCGCGCACCCGGAACGGGTGACTCGCGCACGCAAAGCGGGCGACTCGCGCACGCGAAACGGGCGACTCGCGCGGGGCTGCGCTAGGCCGCCGACCGGGTGAACAGGAGCGTCAGGTGCGCTGGGCCATCGAGAACGTCGCCCACCGCTGCAACAGCCGCTGCGCCGCGCCCGAGTCGATCGCGGCCGCCACCCGGTCCAGGGCCGCCGGGAAGGCGTCGGCCAGGTGAGCGGGCACACCGTCGAAGGCCACCACCGCGGCCGCCGCGTTCAGCAGCACCGCCTCGCGCACCGGGCCGGGCTCCCCCGCCACCAGCGCCCGGAACACCCCTGCGTTGACCTGCGCGGAACCGCCCCGCAGGTCCTCCCGGGTGGCGGGGACGATGCCGAACTCGCGGGCGTCGAGCGTCTCCCTGCGCACCTCACCGCCGGTCACGGCCCACACCGTGCTGGTGGTCGTGGTGGTCAGCTCGTCGAGCCCGTCGTCGCCGCGCACCACGAGCGCCGACGAGCCCCGCCCGGCGAGCACCTCGGCGATCACGGGGGCCAGTCGCGTGTCGGCACAGCCCACCAGAGCCGCGAGGGGCTGGGCGGGGTTCGTCAGCGGGCCGAGGATGTTCATGGCGGTGGGCACGCCGAGCTCGCGGCGGGGCCCGATCGCGTGCCGCATCGACGGGTGGAACACCGGGGCGAAGCAGAACCCGATACCCAGCTCGGCCACGCAGGCCGCGACGCCGTCGGGCGGCAGGTCGACGGCCACGCCGAGCGCCTCGAGCACGTCGGCGGCCCCGCTGGCCGACGACGCGGCGCGGTTGCCGTGTTTGACGACCGGCACTCCCGCCGCGGCGACCACGACGGCGGCCATCGAGGAGATGTTCACCGTCTGGGCCTGGTCACCCCCGGTGCCCACCACGTCGACGGCGCGTCCCGGCACGACCACCCGGCGGGCGTGGTGCAGCATCGCGTCGGCCAGACCGGAGATCTCCTCGGCCGTCTCACCCTTGACCCGCAGGGCCACGAGGAACCCGGCGAGCTGCGCGGGAGTGGCCTCTGCCGAGAGGATCCGGTCCATCACCCACGCGGTGTCGGTGGCACCGAGGTGCTCCCCGCGGATGAGCCTGCCCAGGATCCCCGGCCAGGTGAGCGGGGTGTCGTCAGCCACGGATCGCGGTGTCGAGCGCGGCGGACCGGCGCAGGACGTCGGCCACCGTCTCGGCGGCGGTGAGGGGGTCGAGCGGGTGCACGAGCACCGCGTCGGCCTGCGACCAGGTGGCGAGCCACCGGTCGTCGCGCCTGCGGAGGGTGACGATGATCGGCGGGCAGTCGTCGATCTCGTTCTTCAGCTGGCGCGAGAGACCCATGCCCCCGGTGGGCTGGGCCTCGCCGTCGAGGATGGCGAGGTCGACGCCGCCGGCGTCGACAGCGGCCAGCACCTCGGCGATGCCACCGGCCTCGACGAACCGGACGCGGCCGAGGTCGGGGGCGGGTCGCCGGCCGATGGCCATGACGACGGCCTCGCGTACCTCGGGGCGGTGGCTGAACACCAGCACGGTCAGGGTCGGGTGCGCGACGGGGCTGCTCACAGGGAGGAACTGTAGTGCCGCGCTCCGGAACATTCGGGGGGTGCTGCCCGTTGGGCGACCGAACCGTGACCGACACCCCGGGTATCCCGACAGGCTGTAGAAGTTGGCCGGGGGTCATAATGCCCGGGTGACGACAGCGGCTCCCAGCATCAGCGCGCGCATCCACTCGCTGAACCGCCCGAACCTGGTCAGCGTTGGCACCATCGTCTGGTTGTCCAGCGAGCTGATGTTCTTCGCCGGGCTGTTCGCGATCTACTTCACCGCGCGCGCTCAGAATCCTCCGGGTGCGACGTGGCCACCCGCCCCCACCCACCTCGACGTGCCTTACGCACTCGTCGTGACGATCGTGCTGGTGGCGTCCTCGTTCACCTGCCAGTTCGGGGTGTTCGCCGCGGAGCGGGGCGACGTGTTCGGGCTGCGCCGCTGGTACCTGCTCACGCTGGTCATGGGCACGATCTTCGTGCTCGGCCAGAGCTACGAGTACTGGAACCTCGTGCACGAGGGCACCACGATCTCGTCGAGCGCGTACGGCACGGTGTTCTACCTGGCCACCGGGTTCCACGGGCTGCACGTCACAGGCGGCCTCATCGCGTTCATCTTCCTGATCATCCGCACCAAGCTCAGCAAGTTCACCCCGCAGCAGGCCACCGCCGCGATCGTCGTGTCGTACTACTGGCACTTCGTCGACGTGGTGTGGATCGGCCTGTTCGCCGTCATCTACTTCATCCGCTGACCGCCGACATGGGCTGGAAGACGCAGACGATGACCACCACACCTTCCTCGAAGCGCCTCCGGGGCCCGCGCAGCCGTTTTCGACGCCGGATCGCCGGCGTCACGGCGCTCGGCATCGGCCTGCTGGTCGTAGGCGGCCTCTACACCACCTTCGCGCCGCAACCCCAGGTCGCGGTGGCGCAGCCGGACGACGCCGCACAGGTGGCGCTCGGGCAGGAGCTCTACAACTCCCACTGCATCACCTGCCACGGGGCGAACCTGCAGGGCGTGGAGGACCGCGGACCGAGCCTGATCGGCGTGGGCGACGCAGCCGCCTACTTCCAGGTGTCGACCGGCCGCATGCCGCTGGCGCGCCAGGAGGCGCAGGCCATCCGCAAGCCGCCGCTCCCTGAGTTCAACCCGGACACCCCCCAGGGCGCGGCGAACCTCGACGCGCTGGGCGCGTTCATCGAGTCCAACGGCGGGGGCCCCACGCGGCCGCCGGAGTCCGGGGCGGCACTGCGCGGCCCGGACACCGCCCGCGGCGGTGAGCTCTTCCGGCTCAACTGCGCGTCCTGCCACAACTTCACCGGCCGCGGTGGCGCGCTGACCTCGGGCAAGTTCGCGCCCAACCTCGACCCGGCCACCGAGACCGACATCTACACGGCGATGCTCACGGGCCCGCAGAACATGCCCCGCTTCTCCGACCGGCAGCTCTCGCCGGAGGAGAAGAAGGACATCATCGGTTACATCAAGTCGGTGACCAACGGCAACAACAACCCCGGTGGGGAGCCGCTGGGCGGCATCGGGCCGGTCTCCGAGGGCTTGATCGCATTCATCGTCGGCCTGGCCGGCCTGATCGGATTCGCACTGTGGCTGGGAGCCAAGTCATGACCACCTCGCGGCAGGACCCGCCCGCACTGGGCACGGAGCACCCGCATCCACCCACCC
>NZ_JAAXKY010000225.1 GCF_012911925.1 Pseudonocardia xinjiangensis
GGGCGGGGGAGGACGGCGCGGCCGGTCAGGAACGCGTCCACCCCGGCCGCGGCGGCCCGGCCCTCGGCGATCGCCCACACGATGAGCGACTGGCCGCGGCCCATGTCGCCCGCCGAGAAGACACCCTCGACGTTGGTCATGAACTCCGCGTCACGTGCGACGTTGCCGCGCTCGTCGAGCTCCACGCCGAGGTCGGAGAGCAGCTTGCCCTTCTCCGGGCCGACGAAGCCCATGGCGAGCAGCACGAGCTGGGACGGGAGCTCCCGCTCGGTGCCCTCCACGGGAACGAACCGTCCGTTCTCGTCGCGGGTGACCTCGACCAGGCGCAGCGCCGCGAGCTTGCCGTCCTCGTCGGCCACGAACTCGGTGGTGTTCACCGAGTACAGCCGGTCGCCGCCCTCCTCGTGGGCGGACGACACGCGGTAGACCATCGGGTAGGTGGGCCACGGCATGTGGTCGGTGCGGCGCTCCGGCGGCGTCGGCATGATCTCCAGCTGCGTGACCGACGCGGCGCCCTGACGATGGGAGGTGCCGAGGCAGTCGGCGCCGGTGTCGCCGCCGCCGATGATCACCACGTGCTTGCCCTCGGCCGTGACCGGGGGAGCGTCGATGTCTCCCTGCTGCACGTGGTTGGCCCACGGCAGGAACTCCATCGCCTGGTAGACGCCATCGACCTCCCGGCCCGGCACCGGGATGTCGCGCCACGCCGTGGCCCCGCCGGCGAGCACCACGGCGTCGAAGTCGGACCGCAGCTGCTCGACGGTGACGTCCACGCCGACGTCGACCGACGTGCGGAACTCGGTGCCCTCGGCGCGCATCTGGTCGAGCCGCCGGTCGAGCCGGTGCTTCTCCATCTTGAACTCGGGGATGCCGTAGCGGAGCAGGCCGCCGATGCGGTCGGACCGCTCGAAGACCACCACGTCGTGCCCGACGCGGGTGAGCTGCTGCGCGGCGGCCAGCCCGGCCGGCCCGGAACCGATGACCGCGACCCGCCTGCCCGTGCGCACCTCGGGCACCTGCGGAGGCACCCATCCCTCGCGCCACGCGTGGTCGATGATCTGCAGCTCGATCTGCTTGATCGTGACCGCGTCACTGTTGATCGCCAGCACGCAGGCCGACTCGCACGGCGCCGGGCACAGCGTGCCGGTGAACTCCGGGAAGTTGTTCGTGGCGTGCAGCCGCTCGATGGCCTCACGCCAGTCGCTGCGGTAGACGAGGTTGTTCCACTCCGGGATGAGGTTGCCCAGCGGACACCCCTGGTGGCAGAACGGGATGCCGCAGTCCATACAGCGGCTGGCCTGCAGTTCCAGCTGGTCGTCCGGGAACTCCTCGTAGACCTCCCGCCAGTCCCTCAGGCGTAGGTCGACGGGGCGACGGGTGGGGGTCTCCCGGGGAACCTTGAGGAAACCCTTCGGGTCAGCCATGTGCGGCCTCCATGATCGCGGCGTTGACATCGCGACCGTCACGCTCGGCCGCCTCGCGGGCCTGCAGCACCCGCTTGTAGTCCCTGGGCATCACCTTCCCGAAGCGCGCCACCGCGTCCTCCCAGTCGGTGAGCAGCGCCCGGGCCACCGCCGAGCCGGTCTCGGTGTGGTGGCGCTCGACGGCGTCGCGCAGGAACTCGCGGTCGCTGTCGTCGAGCGGGTCGAGATCGACCATCTCCGGGTTGATCCGGTGTTCCGGCAGGTCGAGCACGTAGGCGACGCCACCGGACATGCCGGCCGCGAAGTTGCGCCCGATCCCGCCCAGCACGACGACACGACCGCCGGTCATGTACTCGCAGCCGTGGTCGCCCACGCCCTCGACGACGGCCAGCGCGCCGGAGTTGCGCACGCAGAACCGCTCGCCGACGACGCCGCGGATGAACATCTCGCCCGACGTGGCCCCGTAGCCGATGACGTTGCCGGCGATGATGTTGTCCTCGGCCGGGAACGGCGCCTCGGGGTCGGGGCGCAGCGTGAGCCGCCCGCCCGACAGCCCCTTGCCGAAGTAGTCGTTGGAGTCGCCGACCAGGCGCAGGGTGATGCCCCGCGGCACGAAGGCGCCGAAGCTCTGCCCGGCCGAGCCGGTGAGCGTGACGTCGATGGTGCCGTCGGGCAGCCCTTCGCCGCCCCACTTCCGGGTGACCTCGTAGCCGAGCATCGTGCCGACGGTGCGGTTGACGTTGCGTACGGGCAGGTCGAGGTGGACCTTGTCGCCGAGCGACAGTGCGCCCTCGCACAGCTGGATCAGCGTGTTGTCGAGCGCCTTGTCCAGGCCGTGGTCCTGCCCCTTGGTGCGGTGCCGCGCGGCACCGGCGGGCAGTTCGGGGGTGTGGAACACCGGCGAGAGGTCGAGCCCCTCGGTCTTCCAGTGCCGCACGGCGTCGTCGGTGTCGAGCACCTCCGCGTGCCCGACGGCCTCGGCGACGGACCGGAAGCCCAGCTGTGCCAGGTGCTCGCGCACCTCCTGCGCGATGAAGCGCATGAAGTTGACGACGTACTCCGGACGCCCGTCGAAGCGCTTGCGCAGCTCGGGGTTCTGGGTGGCGACGCCCACCGGACAGGTGTCGAGGTGACAGACGCGCATCATGATGCACCCCGAGACCACCAGCGGCGCGGTGGCGAAGCCGAACTCCTCCGCGCCGAGCAGCGCGGCGACGACGACGTCGCGGCCGGTCTTGAGCTGCCCGTCGGTCTGCACCACGATGCGGTCGC
Organism: Pseudonocardia xinjiangensis; assembly: GCF_012911925.1. Classification (GTDB taxonomy): domain Bacteria; phylum Actinomycetota; class Actinomycetes; order Mycobacteriales; family Pseudonocardiaceae; genus Pseudonocardia; species Pseudonocardia xinjiangensis. Next base: position 2,697 of record NZ_JAAXKY010000225.1, read on the forward strand.
GCAGCCCGTTGGCCAGCAGCGTCTGCTGGGTCTCGGCGAGGCCGAGCTCCCACGGGCCACCGGCGTGCTTGATCGAGGAGAGCGGCGAGGCCCCGGTGCCGCCGTCGTGCCCGGAGATGAGCACGACGTCGGAGTAGGCCTTCGCCACGCCGGCCGCGACCGTGCCGACACCGACCTGGCTGACCAGCTTCACGTGGATGCGGGCCCGCGGGTTGGCGTTCTTCAGGTCGTGGATGAGCTGCTTGATGTCCTCGATCGAGTAGATGTCGTGGTGCGGCGGCGGGGAGATCAGCCCGACGCCGGGTGTGGAGTACCGCGTCTCGGCGATCCACGGGTAGACCTTGCCGCCGGGCAGCTGCCCACCCTCGCCGGGCTTGGCGCCCTGCGCGATCTTGATCTGGATGTCGTCGGCGTTGACCAGGTACTCGCTCGTGACCCCGAAGCGGCCGGACGCCACCTGTTTCACGGCGCTGCGCCTGCTGTCGCCGTTGGGGTCGGGCGTGTAGCGCTCGGGGTTCTCGCCGCCCTCGCCGGTGTTGGAGCGGCCGCCGAGCCGGTTCATCGCGATCGCGAGCGTCTCGTGCATCTCCTGCGAGATGGACCCGTAGGAGATGGCGCCGGTGCCGAACCGCTTGACGATCTCCTCGACCGGCTCGACCTCGTCGATCGGTACGGGCGGGCGTACGCCCTCCTTGAACCGGAAGAGGCCGCGCAGCGTCATGAGCCTGCCGGCCTGCTCGTCGACCTGGCGGGTGTACTCCTTGAAGATCTCGTAGCGGCCCGAGCGCGTGGAGTGCTGCAGCTTGAACACCGTCTGCGGGTTGAACAGGTGCAGCTCGCCGTCGCGGCGCCACTGGTACTCGCCGCCGGTCTCGAGCGCCTTGTGCGTGCGGCGCACGCCGTCGGCGGGGAAGGCCCGGCGGTGCTGCTCGAGGACCTCCTCCGCCAGCACGTCGAAGCCGACGCCGCCGAGCCGGGAGGTGGTGCCGCGGAAGCAGGCGTCGATCACGTCCCTGCCCAGCCCGACGGCCTCGAAGATCTGCGCGCCGGTGTAGGACGCCACCGTGGAGACGCCCATCTTGGACATCGTCTTGCGCACGCCCTTGCCCAGCGCCTTGACCAGGTTCTTCGCGGCGGTGCGCGCGTCGACGCCGGGGATGTCGCCGCGGTCGGCGAGGTCCTCGACCGTGGCCATCGCCAGGTACGGGTTGACCGCCGCGGCGCCGTAGCCGATGAGCAGCGCGATGTGGTGGACCTCGCGGGCGTCGCCGGACTCGACGATCAGGCCCACCCGGGTGCGGGTGCGTTCGCGCACGAGATGGTGGTGCACCGCGCCCGTGAGCAGCAGCGACGGGATCGGCGCCCAGTCGGCGTCGACTCCGCGGCTGGACAGGATGATGAGCCGGGCCCCGTCGGCGATGGCCTCGGACACCTCGGCCCGGATCTCGTCGAGCCGGTCGCGCAGCCCCTTGCCGCCGTCGGCGGCGGGGAACAGCCCGCGCACCGTGTGCGAGGCGAACCCCGGGAAGTCGCCGTCGTCGTTGATGTGGATGATCTTGGCCAGGTCGTCGTTGCCCAGTACCGGGAACGGCAGCACCACCGTGCGGCAGTTTGCGGGCCCGGCGTCGAGCAGGTTCTGCTCCGGGCCGAGCAACGACCGCAGCGACGTCACGAGCTCTTCGCGGATCGCGTCCAGCGGCGGGTTGGTGACCTGGGCGAACAGCTGCGTGAAGTAGTCGAACAGCTGCCGCGGCCGCTGCGAGAACGGGGCGAGCGGCGCGTCGTTGCCCATCGAGCCGATCGGCTCGGCACCCGAGCTCGCCATCGGCTTGAGGAGGATGTTGAGCTCCTCCTCGGTGTAGCCGAAGGACTGCTGGCGCAGCGTCAGCGCGGTGTGGCTGGGCATCTCGCGCTCCCGCGGGGCGAGGTCCTCGAGCCGGATCAGCCCGGCGTGCAGCCAGTCGGCGTAGGGGTGCTCGGCCGCCAGCGCGCCCTTGATCTCGGCGTCGTCGACGATCCGGCCGGCCTCGGTGTCGACGAGGAACATCCGGCCCGGCTCCAGGCGGCCCTTGCGCACCACGGCCGACGGCTCGACGTCGAGCACACCGACCTCCGACGCCAGCACGACGGTGCCGTCCTCGGTGATCCAGTAGCGGGCGGGCCGCAGGCCGTTGCGGTCGAGGACGGCGCCGATCTGGGTGCCGTCGGTGAACACGACGAGCGCGGGACCGTCCCACGGCTCCATCAGCGTGGAGTGGAACTCGTAGAAGGCCCGGCGGGACGGGTCCATCTCGTGGTGGTTCTCCCACGCCTCGGGGATCATCATCAGCACCGCGTGCGGCAGGCTGCGACCACCCAGGTGCAGCAGTTCCAGCACCTCGTCGAACGTGGCCGAGTCGCTGGCGTCCGGGGTGACGATCGGGGAGAGCCGGGAGAGGTCGCCCGGGATCAGCTCGGACTCCAGCAGCGCCTCGCGGGCGGCCATCCAGTTGCGGTTGCCGCGCAGCGTGTTGATCTCGCCGTTGTGCGCGACGTACCGGTACGGGTGCGCGAGCGGCCAGGCGGGGAAGGTGTTGGTGGAGAACCGGGAGTGGACGACTGCCACGGCGCTCGTGACGCGCTCGTCGGACAGGTCGGGGTAGAACGCCTCGACCTGCGGCTCGGCCAGCATCCCCTTGTAGACGATGGTGCGCGGCGACAGGCTGGGGAAGTAGGTGCCCGTGGCGTGCTCGGCGCGTTTGCGCAGGCAGTAGGTGCGGCGCTCCAGCACGATGCCGGTGGGGGCGGCGTCGCCCTCTTCGACGCCGGCCACGAACAGCTGGCGGAAGCTCGGCATGGCGGCGCGGGCGCTCGGCCCGATGTCGGCGGCGTCGGGGTCGACGGGCAGCTCGCGCCAGCCGAGGACCCGCAGGCCCTCCTCGGCGGCCAGCCGGTCGATCTCCGCGACGGCGGCCTCGGCCTTCCCGGCGTCGACGGGCAGGAACGCGGTGCCCACGGCGTAGGTGCCTTCGGGGGGCAGCTCGAAGTCGACGACCGCGCGGAGGAACTCGTCAGGGACCTGGATGAGGATGCCTGCGCCGTCGCCGGTGTTGACCTCGGCGCCGCGCGCACCACGATGTTCCATCCGCAGCAGTGCCGTGAGCGCTTTGCGGACGATGTTGTGGTCGCGGCGACCGGCGAGGTCGGCGACCATGGCAACGCCGCAAGCGTCGTGCTCGAACTCGGGGGCGTAGAGCCCCGCCGAGGTACCCGCTGGGTTCACAGCCATGAGTGCCTCTCCTGTCGTCTCGGTGCGCAGCCCGACACATGCATCGGGACGACGTGGTGGTAGGAAAAACCAACGTAACGGACCAGTCCGACTCACTGCCTGTTCTGGCATGGACGGCTCCGCGGCGCAGCGTCCTCACCCGGTTGTCGCCCGGGAGCCGACACGACGGCCGAGCGCCGTCGTGGGGCGTCGGCCGGCTCTTGCGCACGCGCGCGAGCGCACACGGCAGCGGGTGCGGGATCGCTTCCGCTAATGTCGCATGGCAATGCGGCGATTCGCCAGTAAGAGCTGAAGTGACCACTGTGACCAGCGCAGGAAGCTTGGTTTCGGGCATCCAGCAGGTATTGTGTCTGGCTCGTTAACGACCCGTGGCCGTCCCGGCACACTGCGATGATGACCGCGCGTGCCGTGCTGGCCGACGTCGCCGCACTCGGCCCGTTCTTCACGGTGGCCACCGAGCCGGCCGAGGGCGTCGACCCCTCGTGGCGCCCCTTCGTGGATCTTTACACCGACCCCGGCCCCCTGCACGAGCGCATCGCCTATGTGCGCCGCGCACTCACCCCGACGGACGCGTCCGATCAGGTGGACGCCGCAGTGGCCGCGTCGATCGCGTTCCAGGGGCTGGCCGCCCTCCTGGTCTCGGCGCCGTTCGGCGCGGCGGTGCTGCACGGGGAGCTGCCGGAGCTGACGCCGCAGGCCCTGCACTGGCGGCCGTCGGCGGGCGGCCCGTGGCCGCTGTGGTGCTCGGCGCCCGAGACCGTGCCCGTGCCCGGGCCGGACGAGGCGGCGGTCGCGCTGGCCGCTCTGTTCGAGCAGCACCTGGAGCCGCTCGTCGCGGCGGTGCGCGCGCAGGTGCGGATCTCCGAGCGGGTGCTGTGGGGGAGCGTGGCCTCGTCGGTGGCGGGGGCGAAACGGCTGGTCGGGATGCAGCGCCCGCAGGCCGCCGAGCGGGCGGCCGAGGTGGCGGGGCGGCTGCTCGCGGCCGGTCGGCTGGCCGGCACCGGCGAGCTGCTCCCGCCGGTGGGTCCCGACCGGTACTGGTCGTTCCGGCGCCGCAGCTGCTGCCTGTACTACCGCGTGCCGGGCGGCGGCCTGTGCGAGGACTGCGTGCTGCACGTCCGGCGGCGCTGACGCCGACGGGCGGGAAATCAGTCGAGCAGGACGTCGGCCACCGTGACCCGCACCGTGACGTCCAGCCCCGTGTAGGCGCGCACCTCGGCCGCCACGTCCCGCTGCACCGCCACGGCGAGGTCGCGGCAGTTGTGTCCCAGCCGCGTGACGACACTGACCGCCACCTCGACGGACGGCCCGTCCACCGTGACGCTCACCCCGTCCACCGGGAGTCGGGAGCGGTCGTGCCCGAACACCGTCCCCGCGATCCCGAGCAGGGCCTGGGGCAGGTCGGGCCGCAGCGCGACGACGCCGGGCACCAGCCGGGCCCGGTGGGCCGCCACCCGGGCCACCACCGCGTCACCGACGTGCAGGTGCACCGGAGGGTCCTGCTCGGTCACGGCCGTTCCTCCCCGAAGAGACCGGCCCCAGGGAGATCGGCACCGAACAGATCGACCACGTCGATGTCCACCCGCCGCACCGGCACCCCGAGCGCCTGCTCGCCCGCCGCGATCACCATCTGGCGCACCCTGGCCGTGACCGACATCAGGTCGATGCCGAACCGCGCGGTGACGCTGATGGTCACGTCGGCCGCGTGCGCCTGCGCTCCCGCCTCGCCGAGCTGCTCGATGCGGCAGCTGCGGGCCCGCAGGCCGTCCATCCGGTCGACGACGTGGCGCAGCACGGCCGCGGCGGCCGGGCGGCTCAGCCGCACCGGTCCGTGCGGCGACGGCAGCGTCAGCAGGTCGTGCGGGCGGAGCTCGGTGAGCACGGCCGCCATTACGCGGTCCATCGTCGAGGACGGCGGCTCCAGCTCCTCCGACGCCATGCGGTGCACCACCGCGTCGAGGCCACGCGCGTCGGCGAACGCCGCGCCGCAGTGCGGGCAGTCGCGCTCGTGCTCGTCAGGTGCGGTCCCGGCCGCCGCCCGGTCCCAGGCCAGCGCCGCATCGCGGCCGCAGCCCAGCCGGGGGACGGAGTCGTCCGGGCCGTCCGCCGAGGAGCCCCCGTTCACCGCCACGGTCGCATCACCTCCGCCAGCTGCACCCGCGCGCGGTGGATCCGGCCGCGCACCGCATCCTCGCTCGCCCCGGTGATGTGGGCGATGTCGGTGTACCCCAGCCCCTCGAGCTCGCGCAGCACCCAGCAGACCCGGAGCTCGTCGCGCAGGCCCCGCAGCGCCTCACCGAGCGCGGCCATCCCGGCGTCCACCTCGACGCTGCGCTCGGGGGAGTCGGACGCGGCAGCCGACTCGTCGAGCCGGTCGACGGGCACCGGCCGCCTGGTGCGCAGCACGCTCATGCAGCGGTTGGTGACCACGCGGTACATCCACGTGGAGAAGGCCGCGTCGCCCCGGAACCTCCCGATCCGCCGCCACGCGTCGAGCAACGCCTCCTGGAGGGCGTCCTCCGCCTCGCCCGGGTCGCCCAGCACCCGCACCGCGAGCCGGTAGAGCGCAGCCTGGTGCCGGCGGGCGAGGATCTCGAAGGACCGGACGTCGCCCTCCTGGGCGCGCACCACCAGCGTGGGCTCGTCCAGCTCGGCGGTGCGCGGTGCCGGCC
>NZ_JAAXKY010000226.1 GCF_012911925.1 Pseudonocardia xinjiangensis
AGGGCAAGCCCCTGACCCACTCCCCCGCGGCCCCGGTCAGCTCTCCGGCAGCAGGCGCGTCACCATCGCGTCGATCAGGACGTCGAGCCGGTGGGGCGCGAGCAGCTCCGGAACGGTGAGGTCGTCGATTGACCGACCACACCGTCCTGGCGAGCGGAGCAGCGTTCCTGACCTACGCCCGCCCCTGACCGCGCGGCTCCGCCAGGTTCAGGAAAGCCACTTTCAGGCCCTGCGGGGGCAGGAAAGTGGCTTTCCTGAACTTCCGTGTTGCCCCTCGGGCCCCCCGCTTACCCAGTCTTGCTTATATAAGCGTGCACTGCTATTTTCTCGCCGTGCACGCTTTCGACGTTCTCGGGGAGCCGGTACGCCGGCGGATCCTGGAGCTGCTCGCCGGAGGCGAGATGACCTCCGGAGCGGTGTGCGCGGCGATCCAGGACGAGTTCGGCATCTCCCAGCCCGCCGTCTCCCAGCACCTGCGGGTACTGCGCGACAACGGGTTCGCCACCGTCCGTCCCGAGGGCGCGCGCCGGCTCTACAGCGTGCGGCCCGAGCCGCTGCGCGACGTCGACACCTGGCTCGACCACTTCCGGCGCTTCTGGACTCCCCATCTGGACGCGCTGGCCACCGAACTGGCCCGCGGACGGCGCGAGCGCCGGCTCCGCGAACCCGACGAGAGGACCGACCCATGATCGACGTGACCCACCAGATCAACGCCGTGCAGCGCACGGTCGGCACGCGCACGCTCGAGGCGGGCGAGGCCCGCGTCATGACCATCAGCCGGACCTACACCGCCGACCTCGACGACCTGTGGGACACCTGCACCAACCCCGAGCGCATCCCGCGGTGGTTCCTCCCCGTGTCCGGCGACCTCCGCGTCGGCGGCCGCTACCAGCTCGACGGCAACGCCGGCGGCACCGTGGAGCGCTGCGATCCCCCGCACGGGTTCGCCGCCACCTGGGAGTTCGGCGGCGAGGTGAGCTGGATCGAGGTCCGGCTCACCGAGGTCGCCGACGGGCGCACCCGGTTCGAGCTCGAACACATCGCCCACGTCGACGACGAACGCTGGACCGAGTACGGCCCGGGCGCCGTCGGGGTCGGCTGGGACCTGGCCCTTCTCGGGCAGGAACTGCACCTGTCCTCAGGTCAGCCGGTCGACCCGGCGGAGTTCGCGACCTGGTCCACCTCGGACGAGGCCCGGCAGTTCATCACGTCGTCCAGCGACCTGTGGTGCGCTGCGGCGGTGGCGGCCGGCACCGATCCCGCCGCTGCCCGCGCCGCGGCCGACCGCACCACGACCTTCTACACCGCAGTGCCCGACCAGGCCTGAGGCTTCTCGTTCACTCCGGACGGGCCGGACGCCGGGCCGGCATGCAACAGTCCACCGCACACGGCATCCCGTTGACCGTGCACCCGGCCCCCGGCACGTCCCCCAGGTGCCGCGGGGCCGACTCGTGGAGATGCTCGGCGATCAGCTCCACCACCATGTCGGCGAACCGCGGGTCGGGACCGGCCGTCGACGCCCGGGCGAAGCCCATACCCAGCTCGGCGGCGCGTTCCTTCGCCTCCGTGTCGAGGTCCCACACCACCTCGACGTGGTCGGACACGAACCCGACCGGACACACGACCACCGCGGGCACGCCACGGGCGTGCAGCGCGTCGATGTGGTCGACGATGTCGGGCTCCAGCCACGGCACCTGCGGGGGCCCCGAGCGCGACTGCCACACGACGTCGTACTCCGCGACTCCGAGGTCCTCCGCGACCAGCCGCGCCGCCTCGGCCACCTGCCGCGAGTAGCGGTGGCCGCCCTCCTCGGGCGGCCCCGCGGCGGCATCGGCCGCGGTCGGCACCGAGTGGGCGGTGAACACGAGCCGCGCGGCGTCACGGACGTCGGCGGGCAGCCCGGCGGTGGCCGCGCGTACGGCGTCGGCGTTGGCGGCGACGAAGTCCGGGTGGTTGAAGAAGTGGCGCAGCTTCACCAGCTGCGGCGCCCCGTCCCCCACCGCCTTCCGCGCCCGTGCGATGTCCTCCTGGTACTGCCGGCACGCCGAGTACCCGCCGTACGCGCTGGTGGCGAACACGAGCGCGCGGCGCACCCCGTCACGCGTCATCTCGGCGACGGTGTCCTCCACCAGCGGGTGCCAGTTGCGGTTGCCGAAGTACACGGGCAGGTCGGTGCGCTCGCGGATCGCGGCGATCAGATCACGGTTGCGCGCATTCAGCGGGCTCACGCCGCCGAAGTGCTGGTAGTGCTCCTCCACGGCGTCGAGCCGCTCCGGAGGAACGCCACGACCGCGGACCACCCTCTCCAGGAAGGGCCGCACCTCGTCGGGCCCTTCGGGCCCGCCGAAGCTCAGCACCAGCAGAGCGTCCGCTTGTTCTCGCACGGTCTGATTAGACACCGATGGCGTGGAACCCGCCGTCCGCCCACACCATCGAGCCGGTGGTGACCGGCAGCCAGTCCGAGAACAGCGCGCACACCGTCTTCGCGACGGGCACCGGGTCGTTGACGTCCCAGCCGAGCGGCGCACGCCCGTCCCAGGCGTCCTCGAAGGCGGCGAACCCGGGGATGGACTTCGCGGCCATCGTCCGGACCGGCCCGGCGGCGACGAGGTTGACCCGGATGCCCTTCGGCCCGAGGTCACGCGCCAGGTACCGGGTGACCGACTCCAATGTGGACTTGGCCACGCCCATCCAGTCGTAGGCCGGCCAGGCCTGCCGGTTGTCGAAGTCCATGCCGACGATCGAGCTGCCCGGCCCGAGCAGCGGCAGCACCGCCGTGGACAGCGACTTGAACGAGTAGGCGCTGACCTGGAGCGTCGTGGCCACGTCCTCCCACGGCGCGTTCAGGAACGCGTTCTCACCGAGGCACGACGCCGGGGCGAAACCGATCGAGTGCAGCACGCCGTCGAGCTTGGGCTCGTCCTGCCCGGTGGCGGTGAGGTGCGGCGAGACCCGCTCGACGAGGCTGTCGAGCTGGGACTGGTCCGACACGTCGAGCTCCACGACCGCGGCCGGCTTCGGCAGCCGCTGCGCGATCCGCTCCACCAGCCGCATCCGTCCGAAGCCGGTGAGCACGACATCGGCGCCCTGTTCCTGGGCGATCTTCGCAGCGTGGAACGCCAACGAGGCGTCCGTGATCACACCGGTGACGAGCAGGCGCTTGCCATCGAGCAGTCCCATGTGAGCCTTTCCGTGTTCGGAGAGCGAGTCCCTAGTGGCCCATGCCGAGGCCGCCGTCGACCGGGATCACCGCGCCGGTGATGTACCCGGCGGCCTCCGAGCCCAGCCAGGTGACCGTGGCGGCCACCTCCTCGGGGCTCGCGTACCGGCCCAGCGGCACCTGCCCGATGATCTCGGCGCGCCGCGCGTCGGACAGGGCGCGGGTCATGTCGGTGTCGACGAAGCCGGGGGCCACGACGTTGGCCGTGATGCCTCGCGAGCCCAGCTCCCGCGCCACGGAGCGGGCCAGCCCGACGAGGCCGGCCTTGGAGGCCGCGTAGTTGACCTGCCCGGCCGAGCCGCTGAGGCCGACCACGCTGGAGACGAAGACCATGCGACCGCTCTTCGCCTTGAGCATTCCGCGGGAGGCGCGCTTCGCGACCCGGTAGGCAGCGGTGAGGTTGGCGTCGACGACCCGGGTGAACGACTCCTCGCTCATCCGCATGAGCAGGCCGTCGTCGTTGATCCCGGCGTTCGAGACCAGCACCTGCACCGGGCCGTGCTTGTCCTCGACCTCGCTGAACGCCGCATCCACGGCCGCGGTGTCGGTGACGTCGCACTGCACCGGCAACAGCTCGCCGGGCAGGCCCTCCACAGGGCTGCGGTGCGTCACCGCCACTTGGTCACCCTGCGCCGCGAACGCCTTCGCGATCGCGAGCCCGATACCGCGGTTGCCTCCGGTCACCAGCACGCTGCGTCCCACGCAGCCACCCTATTGGCCGCCACCCGGCCCGCGGAAACCGGGCGACTCGGGAGCACGATCCGGGCGACTCGCGCGGCCAGAACGGGCGACTCGCGCGGCCAGAACGGGCGATTCGCGCGGCCGGGAGGGGCGACTCGCGGAGCAGAGCAGCCCCGTGGCCCGCGAGTCGCCCGGTTCAGCCGCGCGAGTCGCCCGGTTTCCCTCCGCGAGTCGCCCGTTTTCTGCGCGCGAGTCGCCCGGGTCACGGGAAGCGGCGGCCCAGTGCCAGGCCGCTGCCGACCCCCACCACGAGCAGGAGGGCACCGCCCGCGAGCCACGGCCTGCTCGTGTCGACGCGGCGCACCTCGTAGCCGATCTGCTCGCCGAGCTCGGCGTACACCTGCCGCAGCTCGTCCTCGGTGGCGGCGGTGAAGAACTGGCCACCGGAGAGCTCGGCGATCTGGCGCATCGACGCGTCGTCCACCGCGACCGGTGTGCGCTCCCCCGGGTTGATCTCGATCGAGCCGTAGTCGGTGCCGAAGGAGATCGTGGAGACGGGGATGCCGGCGGCCGCGGCCGCGCGGGCCGCCGTGAACGAGCCGCGGGGCTCCTCCTCCGGCATCACGCCGCCGGGGACGGTCTGCTTGCCGTCGCTCATCAGCACGATCCGGGCGGGTGGCGGGCCATCGGCAGCGGCCCCGGCGATCGCCTGCGAGAACGTCTCCACCGACTGCATCGCCGCGAAGATCGCCTCGCCGGTGGCGGTCGACTCCGACAGCTTCAGCCCGTCCACCGCACGCTTGATCGGCTCGCGGTCGACGGTGGGCGAGACGAGCACCGCGGCCGTACCCGCGAACGACACCAGTCCCAGGTTGATCCCGGGGGTGAGCTGGTCGGCGAACGCCTTGGCCGCGGCCTGTGCCGCGGCCAGCCTGCTCGGCTCGACGTCGGTGGCCTGCATCGACAGCGAGACGTCGATGACCAGGACGACCGTGGCCCGGTTGCGGGGCACGCGCGCCTCCGCCTGCGGGCCCGCCAGCGCGATGGTCAGCACGGCCAGCGCCGCGATCAGCGCCGCCGCCGGAACGTGCCGGTACCAGTTGGGCCGCTTGGGAGCCACCCGGTCGAGCAGCTCCAGGTTCGTGAACCGGACGACGTCGCGGCGGCGCCTGCGCAGCAGCAGCACGTACCCGGCGGCCATGGCGGCGACCACGACGAGCAGCAGCAGCCACCAGGGGTTGGTGAACATCTACCGGCCACCCCCCGACCAGGCACGCTTGCGGGCCAGGACGAACCGCACGATGTCGGAGATCCAGTCGGAGTCGGTGCGCAGCGTGAGGTGCGCGGCCCCGCACCGGCGCAGCGCGGCGGCCACCCGGTCGCGGTGCTCGGCCGCGGCGGCCGCGAACTCCCGGCGCAGCAGCGGGCTGGTGACCACCTCGCGCTGCCGGCCGGTCTCGGGATCGGCCAGCACCACGGTGCCGACGTCGGGCAGCTCCAGCTCGCGCGGGTCGAGCACCTCGACGGCCAGCAGGTCGTGCCGGTTCGACAGCGCGCGCAGGGTGCGTTCCCACTCGGGTTCGCCGAGGAAGTCGGAGATGACGACGGCCAGCCCCCGGCGCCGGGGCGGGCGGCGCAGCTGCTCGATCGCGGAGGTGAGGTCACCGCGGGTGCCGTCGGGGGCCCGGGGGGTCAGGGCGACGCGGCGCAGCAGGCCGCGGGCGTGCGCGAGGCCGCCCCGGGCGGGGATGCGGACGGTCTGCTCCCCCGTTGCGACGAGAGCACCGATCCGGTTGCCCCCGCCCCGGGTGAGGTGGGTGACGGCGGCGAGCGCCGCGATCGCGAGGTCGCGCTTCTCGCACGAGGCGGTGCCGAAGTCGAGGCTGGGCGACAGGTCGAGCACGACCCACGTCTCCAGCTCCCGGTCGGCCACGGTCTCCCGGACGTGCGGCTGGGTGGTCCGTGCGGTGACGGCCCAGTCCATGCGGCGGACGTCGTCGCCGGGCTGGTAGGTCCGCGCCTCCCCCGGCTCGCTGCCGGGCCCGGGGACGAGACCGAGGTGGTTGCCCTGCAGAAGCCCGTCGAGCCGCCCCCGCACGGTGAGCTCCAGCGTCCGCAACGCCGCCTCGATCCGTCCGTCGCGGAACGACGGCGGCGCGGCGGGCTGATGACGCCGCCCCGGTTCAGGAAAGCCACTTTCCGGAACCGGCGGGGCAGGAAAGTGGCTTTCCTGAACCCCGGGCGTCGGGGTGGTCACGTCGAGCTGCCGGCCGCCGTGTACGGCGCCGCGGCGGCCGGGTCGTGCTGCGGACGGGCGGTGACCTGCGGCAGCGGGACGGTGGCGAGCACCCGGGAGATGATGTGGTCCATGGGCACGCCGTCGGCGACGGCGTCGTAGGACAGCACGAGCCGGTGGCGCAGGACGTCGGGCGCGACGTCGAGGATGTCCTGCGGGAGCACGTAGTCGCGGCCGCGCACCAGCGCGAGCGCCCGCGCCGCGGCGACGATGCCCAGGGTGGCTCGCGGTGAGGCGCCGTAGGACACCCAGCCGGCGATGTCGGTAAGGCCGTGGTCCGCGGGCGTGCGGGTGGCGACGACGAGCCGCACGACGTAGTCGACGAGCGCGTGGTGGACGAACACCCGGGACGCCACCCCCTGCAGCCGCAGGAGCTCACCGGGGTCGATCACCTGCTGCGCGACGGGCGGCTCCGCGCCCATCCGGTAGACGATCTCCCGCTCCTCCTCCACGCCCGGGTACTCGACGATGATCTTGAAGAGGAAGCGGTCGCGCTGCGCCTCCGGCAGCGGGTACACGCCCTCGTTCTCGATCGGGTTCTGGGTGGCCAGCACGAGGAACGGCTCGGGCATCGGGAACGTCTTGCCCCCGATCGACAGGTGGCGCTCGGCCATCACCTCGAGCATGGCCGACTGCACCTTCGCCGGCGCGCGGTTGATCTCGTCGGCGAGCACGAAGTTGGCCACCACCGGCCCCAGCTCGACGTCGAACTCCTCGCGGCCCTGGCGGTAGATGCGGGTGCCGAGGATGTCGGCGGGCACGAGGTCCGGGGTGAACTGCAGGCGCGAGAACGAGCCGCCGACGACCTTCGCGACGGTCTCGACCGCAAGGGTCTTCGCGACGCCGGGCACGCCCTCGAGCAGCAGGTGGCCCTTGGCCAGCAACCCGACGAGCATCCGCTCGACGAGCCGGTCCTGGCCGACGATCACCCGTTTGATCTCGAAGACGACCCGCTCGAGCCGCTCACCTTCGTGGGCCGGGCTGGGGACGGACTCCTGCACAGTCACCGCGCCATCCCACCGTGCCGAGCGTGAGACGCCGGTGAACCCGGCGCGCGGCACGACCTTCGTTTTTCGGGGCAGTCGGCCCGAAGGGCCGTCGATGTCAATGTTTGAAGTACTTTTCGTTGGCGTCAATGTTTCATTGACATCAAGGGAGGACGACCTACCGGCGTTCCTCCCGGCTCACAGCACCCGGGTGGCCTGCGGTACGAGGCCTTTCGTCCGCAACGGCACGACCCGGACCCGCGCGCCGGTGTAGGGAGCCTCGACCATCTGCCCGTTGCCGATGTACAGGGCGACGTGATGGATGGGCGCTCCCCCGTTCTTGAAGAACACCATGTCGCCGGGCCGGAGGTCGGAGATCGGCACCTTGCGCCCGGCGTTGTACTGGTTGCGGCTCACCCGGGGCAGCGACACGCCCACGCCGTTGAACGCGAAGAGCATCAGGCCCGAGCAGTCGAACCCCACGCGGTTGAGCGGCGAGCCGAGGCCGTCGGGAATGCCGGTGCTGGGCCCACGCCCGTTGCCGCCACCCCAGACGTACTGCCGCCCGAGCTGCGACAGCGCGCGGTCGATCACCCGCCGCACCGCCGCGCTGCCCCTGCGGGGCGCGTCGTCCCGGCCGCCCAGCCTGGCCTCGGCCGCCTGCCGTTCGGTCCGTTCCCGGGCGGCCTGCTCCTGCGCCAGCCGGCGCTGCCAGTCGTCGAACCGGGCGCGCTGCTGGCGGAGTCCGGCGTCGGCCGACTCGGCCGCGTCGAGGCGGCGCTGCACGTCGGCCCGCTCCGCGGCGACGGCTGCGAGCTGCTCGGCCTGTTCGCGGGCCGCCGACTCGGCAGCGGCGACCGCCGCATCGGCGGCCGACTTCGCGGTGTTCGCCTCGGCCTCACGGGTGCGCGCGTCCTCCAGCGCAGCACGGGCGGCGGAGTCCGCGTTTGCCTTCTCGACGCGGGCGCGCTCCAGCCCGTCCTGCGCGGTGAGCTGGGCCCGGGCGATCAGGTCGTTGGCCTCGGCCCGCGCGACGAGGTCCTCGGGGCTGGTGGCGTCGGTGAGCAGCCCGAGCGGACCGATGTCCAGGCCCTGCTGGTAGGTGGCGGTGACGAACTCGTCGAGACGGGCGCGCGCCTCGTCGATCGCCACGGAGGCGGCCTGGGTCGCGATCCGGGCGGCGACGGCCCGTCGGGCGGCCGCGGCCGCCGCGTCCTGAGCCGCCTGCAGGTCGACGAGCGCGGCCTCCGCCGTCTCCCGCTGTGCGGCCAGCGCGGCCTGCAGATCGTCGGTCCGGCTGTCGAGCTCCGCGAGCCGGGCCGACAGGCGTCCGACCTCGCCCGCCCGCTGGTTCACGTCGGTGCGGCTGCGCTGCAGGTCGTCGTCGCTCGGGTTGGGCGGTGGCGGTGGGGTGGGCTG
>NZ_JAAXKY010000227.1 GCF_012911925.1 Pseudonocardia xinjiangensis
CCCCACCCCTGTCCTGGCCCCCACCGGAACGGGACCGGGCCGAACGGGACCGCACCGAACGGGACCGTGCCGAACGGGAACCCGGCCGGGGTCGCGGCCCCACCGACGCCCGTGACCACCTGCCCGGCCCGGAGGCCGGGCCACCTCCGGCCCCGGGCCCGGGAGCGCCCACCGGCGAGGACGACCGGCCGACACCACGGATGCCCCGCAAGCTCACCGTCACGCGGGTGGCCGCGCTGCGCAGCCGGCAGCTGACACAGAACGGGATCCGGGCGTTCCACCGCGCGGCGAGCGCCGACGGCGCCGACCGCTCCGGGCTGACGGCGCTCACCTACGCCACGATGATGACCTACGCGGTGGACGCCGCGGTTGCCGTCGCACTGGCCAACACGCTGTTCTTCGCCGCCGCCACCGCGGAGAGCAAGGCCAACGTCGCCCTCTACCTGGTCATCACGGTGGCACCGTTCGCGGTGGTCGCGCCCGTGATCGGGCCGCTGCTCGACCGCCTGCAGCGGGGGCGCCGTGCGGCGCTGGCCGTCTCGTTCGCCGGCCGCGCCGTGCTCGCCGTGGTGATGGCCTTCTCCTACGACACCTGGCTGCTCTATCCGGCCGCGCTCGGCATGCTAGTGCTCAGCAAGTCGTTCTCGGTGCTCAAGGCGGCCGTCACCCCGAGGGTCCTGCCCCCGTCCATCACGCTGGTCACCACGAACTCGCGGCTCACCACCTTCGGGCTGGTCGCGGGCGGCGTGTTCGGCGCGGGCGCGGCCGGGGTGGCCTCGCTCACCGGCTCCCCGGGCGCGCTGCTGTACACCGCCGCCCTGTCTGTCGTCGGGACCGTGCTGTGCCTGCGGATCCCGCGGTGGGTGGAGTCCACGGCGGGCGAGGTGCCCGCCGTGCTGCGCACCACCAAGCGCGGCAGGCGGAGCCCGATGGGGCGCCCCGTCGTCGTCGCGCTCTGGGGCAACGGCGCGATCCGCGTGCTCACCGGGTTCCTCACGCTGTTCGTCGCGTTCGTGGTGAAGGGCCAGACGGAGGCCGACCCGGCTCGGCAGCTGTTCCTGATCGGCATCGTCGGCGCCGCAGCCGGGGTGGGGTCGTTCGCCGGGAACGCGGTGGGCTCGCGGCGCCGGTTCGCCCGGACCGACCGGATCGTCATCGGCTGCATCGCGGCCGCCGTAGCCGCGGCCGTGGTGGCCGCCGTACTGCCGGGCATCGCCACCGCAGCCCTCGTCGGGCTCGTCGGCGCCTCGGCCAGCGCGCTCGCGAAGGTCAGTCTCGACGCCGTGATCCAGCGCGACCTGCCCGAGGAGTCGCGCGCGTCGGCGTTCGGCCGGTCGGAGACGGTGTTGCAGCTGGCCTGGGTGTTCGGCGGAGCGCTGGGCGTGCTGCTGCCGCACACGACGTTCTGGATCGGGTTCGCGGTGGTGGCCGCCGTCGTCGCACTGGCGGGCGTGCAGACGGCGCTGGTGAGCCGGGGCCGCAGCCTCCTGCCGTTCCTCGGCCACCGGGTGCGCTCCAGCGCCCTGCCCACCACACCGGCCCGCACGGTGCGCTGACGCACCGACCGTAAGGTGAGACGGTGCTGCGCCGTCTCCCCCGTCTGCTCCTGCTCCCGGCCGCCGCGCTGCTGCTGGCCGGCTGCGGCGGCGCGGCGCCGCCACAGGTGACGTTCGCCGCCGGCCCGGCCAGCGCGGTCGCGCGGCCCACCCAGTACTGCGACCTCCAGCTCACCGACTGCAAGGGCGACCCGGCCGCGCCGGTGGAGCTCGCCGTGCCCGTGGGCACGCCCCTGAAGGTGACGGTGCCGCACGAGATCGCCGAGACCCCGTGGCAGGTGGTGTTCACCTACCGCGACGGCACCGGCGCGCAGACCGACGGACGCAGCCCGGTGTTCGCCCCGAACGCGCAGAGCGACTACACCCTCGAGCTCCCGGCCCCGACCGACCGGCTCGTCGGCGCCCAGGTGCAGCAGTTCGGGCCGCCCCCGCAGGCCGACCCGGAGACCGGCGACATCGAGTTCCCGATCCGCGCGAGCTGGGTGCTCAACACGTCCGGGTGACAGCGTCAGCCGTCGAGGTCGCGGGCGACCGCCCGCACCACCTCGGCGGCGAGCTTGGACGCCTTGCGGTCCGGGTAGCGGCCGCGGCGAAGGTCGGGCTGCACCTTCGTCTCCAGCAGCCGGATCATGTCCTCGATCAGGCTGTGCAGGTCCTCGGCGGGCCGCCGGGCGGCCTCGACGACCGACGGCGGGGCGTCGACCAGTCGCACCGACAGCGCCTGGGGCCCGCGACGGCCCTCCGCCATCCCGAACTCGACGCGCTGTCCCGCCTTGAGCGTCTCCACCCCGGCCGGCAGCGCAGCCTTCCGGACGTAGACGTCCTCACCGCCGTCCTGAGCGAGGAACCCGAAGCCCTTTTCGGCGTCGTACCACTTGACCCTGCCGGTCGGCACCCTGCTCACCCGTTCCTCGATCGACCCTGCGTCATGTCGCACCTCTGCGGACCACACGACGAACGCGCCCCTGATGCCTGGGCCATCGCTGTGGTCAGGCCCGTGGATGCGACACCGGGGCGCGTGCGACCACCCTAGACCGCCGGTACCCCTCCGCGCAGCCGTCGAACGGCGACGCTCGGCTCCTAGGCGTTACGAATCGACGCCGCGTCGCCGAGATGGAGTAGCTCGACGCTCTTCTCGCGCATCTCCACCTTGCGCACCTTGCCGGTGACGGTCATCGGGAAGCCGTCGACCACCAGCACATAGCGCGGGATCTTGTAGTGCGCCAGCTTGCCGCTCGCGAACTCCCTGAGCGTCTCCGCGGTGAGCTCGGGGGCGTCGTCGCGAAGCGTCACCCAGGCGCAGAGCTCTTCGCCGTACCTCGCGTCCGGCACCCCGACCACCTGCGCGTCGAGCACGTCGGGGTGGGTGTACAGGAACTCCTCGATCTCCCGCGGGTAGATGTTCTCCCCGCCCCGGATCACCATGTCCTTGATGCGCCCGGTGATGTTGACGTACCCGTCGGAGTCCATCACGCCGATGTCGCCGGTGTGCATCCAGCGGGCCCGGTCGATGGCCTCGGCGGTCTTCACCGGCTCGTCCCAGTAGCCGAGCATGACGGAGTAGCCGCGGGTGCAGAGCTCACCCGGCTCGCCGCGGGGCAGGGTCAGCCCCGTCTCCGGGTCGACGATCTTCACCTCGACGTGCGGGTGCACCCGGCCGACGGTGGAGACCCGGCGCTCCAGCGAGTCGTCGGCCCGGGTCTGCATCGAGACCGGGGACGTCTCCGTCATGCCGTAGCAGATGGTCACCTCGGTCATGCCCATCCGGTCCACCACCTGCTTCATCACCTCGACCGGGCACGGCGAGCCGGCCATGATCCCGGTGCGCAGCGAGGACAGGTCGTAGCTGTCGAACTCGGGGTCGTTGAGCTCCGCGATGAACATCGTCGGCACCCCGTAGAGCGACGTGCAGCGCTCCTGCGCCACGGCGATGAGCGTCGCCTTCGGGTCGAACCCGGGACCGGGGATGACCATCGTGGCGCCGTTCGTGGTGCAGCCGAGGTTGCCCATCACCATGCCGAAGCAGTGGTAGAAGGGCACGGGGATGCAGACGCGGTCCCCGGCCGTGTAGCCGCAGAGCCGTCCCACGAAGTAGCCGTTGTTCAGGATGTTGTGGTGGCTGAGTGTGGCGCCCTTCGGGAAGCCCGTGGTGCCCGAGGTGTACTGGATGTTGATCGGGTCGTCCGGGCTGAGCTCGGCCTGGCGCCGGGCCAGCTCCGCGCGGTCGCCCGACCGGCCCGCCACCACCAGCTCGTCCCAGTCCGGGGTGCCGATGAGGATCACCCGCCGCAGCCCGGGGCAGGCAGGCCGCACCTCGTCGATCATCCCGGCGTAGTCGGAGGTCTTGAACCCGGTGGCCGCCACCAGCACCGAGATGCCGGCCTGCTTCAGCACGAACTCCAGCTCGTGGGTGCGGTAGGCGGGGTTGATCGTGACGAGGACGGCCCCGATCTTCGCGGTGGCGTACTGCACGAGCGTCCACTCGGCGACGTTGGGCGCCCAGATCCCGAGGCGGTCGCCCTTCTGCAGACCCGCGGCGAGCAGGCCCGTCGCGACGACGTCGACCTCCTCGCGCAGTTGCGCGTAGGTCCACCGCCGCCCCGTCGGCACCTCGACCAGCGCCTCCGTGTCGGGATGGGCTGCCGCGGTGCGATCGAAGTTGTCGCCGACGGTGTCGCCGAGCAACGGCACGTCGGACGTGCCGGAGGCGTAGGACGGAACGGCGGGAGCAGCAGCGGACACGGCACGGACCTTTCGTCTGCATCAGGCGCCACAACTCTGTGGCACCGGGCACACATCCTGCTGCGATCAGTACCGGACACGCCACCTCCGGAAGAGGAGGCGGGCCGAATTGCGCTCGCCTGCGGCGATACCCTCGAACGATGCTTGACCCTCGCGTCCTGCTCGATCCCGCCACCGACGCCGTCCGCAAGCTCG
This sequence comes from Pseudonocardia xinjiangensis, assembly GCF_012911925.1. GTDB lineage: Bacteria > Actinomycetota > Actinomycetes > Mycobacteriales > Pseudonocardiaceae > Pseudonocardia > Pseudonocardia xinjiangensis. Next base: position 4,494 of record NZ_JAAXKY010000227.1, read on the forward strand.
CGCGGCGTGGCTTCGCTCTGGACGTCACGTCCCTGGAGAAGCTGCTGGCCGGTCGGAACTCGGCCATCCAGCGCGGGGACGAGGCACGGTCCGAGTCGAAGCGTGTCGCCGCCGCGGTGAAGGCTGCCGGGCGGGGCGGTGATCCCCAGGAGCGGGACGCGCTGGTCGCCAGGGCCCGGGAGCTGAAGGGCGTCGTGGCCGCCGCCGAGGAGGAGCACCGCGAGCTGGAGGCGGAGCTGCAGGACTTCCTGCTCGGCGTGCCCAACCTGCCCAGCGACGACCTGCCCGACGGCGCGTCGGACGAGGACGCCGAGCAGGTCAGGGTCTGGGGCGAGCCGGCGCAGCTCGACTTCACCCCGCTCGACCACGTCGACATCGGGGAGAAGCTCGGGATCCTCGACCTGCCGCGGGCCACGAAGCTCGCCGGTCCCCGCTTCGCGGTGCTCCGCGGGAAGGGCGCGGCGCTGGAACGCGCGATCGCCCGCTACCTGCTCGACCTGCACACCCAGCAGCACGGCTACACCGAATGGTCGGTTCCCACGCTCGTCAACCGCGTCACGATGACGGGAACGGGCCAGCTGCCGAAGTTCGAGCAGGACCTCTTCAAGACCGGGGTGGCCGACCGGGAGCTCTACCTCATCCCGACCGCCGAGGTGCCGCTGACCAACCTGCACGCGAAGGAGACCCTCGCCGTCGAGGACCTCCCGCTGGCCTACACCGCGCACACCCCGTGCTTCCGGTCGGAGGCGGGCTCCTACGGCCGCGACACCAGGGGCCTCATCCGGCTGCACGAGTTCTCGAAGGTCGAGCTCGTGCGGATCGTCGACGCCGAGACGTCACGGGCCGAGCTCGAGGTGCTGCTGTCGCACGCCGAGGCGGCGATGCAGGGGCTCGGGCTGGCCTACCGCGTGGTCAGGCTGGCGGCGGGCGACATCGGTTTCTCGGCGGAGTACACCTACGACATCGAGGTGTGGCTGCCGGGCCAGCAGAAGTACCGGGAGATCTCGTCGGTGTCGGACTTCGGCACCTTCCAGGCCCGCCGGGCCGGCATCCGCACGAAGGCCAAGGACGGCAGGCGCGGCTTCGCGGCCACGCTCAACGGGTCAGGGCTGCCGGTCGGGCGCACGCTGGTCGCGATCCTCGAGCAGGGGCAGCAGGCCGACGGGTCCGTCCGCATCCCTGACGCGCTGGTGCCCTACACCGGCTTCACGGAGCTGACGCCCTAAGGCCGGTGCGGCTCCTCCGCCGGGAAGTGGCGGAGGTGACGGGCGATCTCCAGCGCGCTCGAGCTGATCGAGTCGCGCATCTCGTCACCCCGCCCGATCGAGTCGGCCACCGCATCGAGCAGCTTCCCCAGCGCGAGCGGCACGAACTCGCTCACCGGGCGGCCGTCGCGGAACTGAGGCACGAACCCGCGAAGCGTCTCCGCTGCTTCCCTCAGCTCGTCGACGTTGCCCTGGTGAGGGTCTGACGGCTGCTCTTCACGACGGTCCATCACCCCATGCTGGCACCGACGCGCCATCAGGGCTGACGTCGTGCGGGTTGCCCTGGTCGGGCGGTCGGGAACTGTGATGCAGCCGACAGTGCCTCCTCCCGTCGCGTGACTCCGGTCGCCCGCTTCGCCCACGACCGAATTGTCGGAGTCGACCGTTATACTCGAACAGATGTTCGATATCGGCGTGGCAAGTGTGGCCGAGCCGAGAGTGCCCCACTCACCTGGTCCGGCTATGCCCCCGACGGGATCATGGCCATGCTCCTGGGCCAGGCCGGCCCTACCGAGGATCGGTTCGAGCAGGTGGAACGGATCGGGGCCTGGGAGAAGGTCATCGCCCGGGCACAGGCCCGCCAGTACGCGGAGATCACCCAGTTCGTCGCGGCCGCCGAGACCAGTCCCGCTGCGGGACTCACGGCGGCGCAGGCGGTGGAGTCCGCGCAGGCCGAGGTCGGGATGATGCTGCGCCTCTCGCCCGGCGGTACTGCGTGGCGGGTCGGGGAAGCCCGGCAGCTGGTGGCGGAGTTCCCGGGCGTCGTCGCTGCCCTGGAGGCCGGGGCGATCACGTTGCCGAAGGCGCGGATCATCGCCGATGGCTGCGCTGATCTGGATGCGGCGACTGCGGCCGTGGTGGAGCGGAAGGTCTTGCCACGGGCGCCGCAGCAGACCACCGGACAGCTCCGCGCGGCGGTGCGCCGCGCGGTGCTGCGCGCCGACAGTGAAGCCGCCGCCCGGCGTCGGGAGCGCAAGCGGCGGGAACGTGCTGTGGTGTTGTATCCCGAGCGCGATGGGATGGCCACGCTGTCGGCGACGTTGCCGGCGGCGGAGGCGGTCGGGGTGTTCGCGGTGCTGGATCAGCACGCCCGCGGCTGCGGCAGCGCGGATGAGCGGCCGATGGCGGCGCGGCGGGCCGATGCGCTGGTCGACCTGGTGCTGCGAGCGACGGAATTCTGCAGCACCGCGGCGGCAACGGCCTGCTCGGCCGACGGTCTGACCGGCGATGAGAGCTCAGCACCGTCCGCGCCCGGCTCGGACCGGCTGCCCGGGGTCGCGCCCGAGGGTGGTGTCCCCACCGTCACCAACAAGGTCTCGATACAGATCCGGGTCACCGTCCCCCTCGACACCCTCCGCGGCGTCTCCGACGAACCTGGTGAGCTCGCCGGGTACGGCCCCATCCCCGCCGACCACGCCCGCGAGTTGGCCGCCGATCCCGACAGTGTCTGGCGACGCCTGGTCACCGACCCGGTCAGCGGCGCGTTGCTCGACTACGGCACCACCCGCTACCGCCCACCCCCGCACCTGACCGAACACGTCACCGCACGCCACCAGTACTGCCAAGCCCCCGGCTGCCGCGTACCCGCCGACCGCTGCGACCTCGACCACAACATCCCCTTCGACCCGGACACCGACCAGGGCCCGACATCGGCGGCGAACCTCGGCCCGAAATGCCGACCCCACCACCGGTTGAAGGGCATGCCGGGCTGGAGTGTCAGCCAGTACCCCGACGGATCGATCATCTGGACCACACCCAGCGGACACATCTACCGGGTCGATCCACCACCACTCACCGAACCCCGCGTGATCACCACGGCCGACGAGCCACCGCCGTTCTGAGCGCGCGGTGACTCTGCACTGCGACCGGCGGCCGACTTCACGAGCGTCTGAGGAGTGTCCGCGTTCGGCCGAGGTGGCCGTGACCTCGCCGAGATCGGCGCGAACGAGCAGCGCGGAGCACGTCGGGCGGTCGGATCAAGCGGAGCTCTTCGTGGTGTGTCCGACTCCGATCCCGACGCCGGGCCGTAGCCACGCAACAGCCGGGGCGTGCGCTGGACCGACCGGCGGCCGGCTTGCGACTTGGCGCGCCATCAGGAGAAGAGCAGGCATATGCCGTCAAAGCGGATTGATCTCCCGTACCGGCCGGTAAGGACAACCACGCCATTTGTCCCGATCGGGCGATCGCGTACGACCGAACAGAGGCTGCGAGATACGACCGTTCGGCGCAGCACAACCGCTCCACCGCCGCGCGCCGAGATGCGTCGAGCCGAGCCGTCCGCGCGCACCAGGAGGACGCTCACCCACCGCTCGACACGTCGACGGCGTCCACCTCGGCCGGGGGTACCGGCCAAAACAACTCAGCCTGGCCATATGTCGCCACGTAGTGACACGACATGTGCACGTTCGTTCAGAGCGAGGAGATTCACCAGGAAAGGAGCCGAAAAAGCGTACGGTCGAGTTTCTCCCACGGCTGCCCGTTGTCGATCTCCACGGATAATAAAAGCTCGCAAGAATACCGACAGAAAGCCTGCCGCCACGCCATGTGAATGAGTCCATCAAACCGAGTCAGGACAATAGGAGGACACCCGGCAAACGCCCGGGAGTGGCACAGCTCGGCGTCCCCCGCAGTCCCCGCCCAGCCCCCTG
>NZ_JAAXKY010000228.1 GCF_012911925.1 Pseudonocardia xinjiangensis
CCCCTGGCCAACCCACGGCTCCCCCCCACGGCGACACGCAGGCCTCCCCAGCCCGAGCGACAGCTCCCGTCGGCCCCACCGCTCCCGTCAGTGATCTCCGGAACGACACCCCCTCCGGCGGCGTGGGGCAGGACGTGTCCCACCCCCAGTGCGGCGGCACGCTCCCCGCGAACAGCGCCTTCGGCATCGTCGGGATCAACAAAGGGCGCCCCTTCTCCATCAACCCCTGTTTCGCCGCGCAGTACCAGTGGGCCGCCGGTCGGCCTTTCGAAGCGGCGGTCTACGTCAATACGAGTAATCCGGCCCCGAGCAGTTCCGACTACTGGCCACACTCGGGTGCCGCCGATCCGGTGCTCTGCAACGACGGCACCTCGAAAACGGATCCCGGGTGCTCCTACGACTACGGCTGGCATGCGGCAGCAAACGCGTTCGACAGCGCGACACAGCTCGACGGCTCGGTGACCAGGCACATCTGGTGGCTCGACGTGGAAATCGCCAACAAATGGAACGGCGACGGCAGTTCCAACACCGCCATGTTGCAGGGCATGGCCGACTTCCTCCTGAGCCACGGAGTGACCGAGGTCGGGCTGTACTCCACCGCCTACCAGTGGCGCCAGATCACCGGTGGGTACACCGCCGCCTCCGCGGACGGCTACCGAGCGGCGTGGAAGCCGCAGTTCACGCCACTGTTCCCGTTGGACGACGCACCGTTGTGGATCGCCACGTACGGGACCAGCGACAGGGCGAGGACGACGTGCACGACGAGCTTCACCGGGGGCCGGACCAAGCTGGTGCAGTTCAGCCAGGACGGCGGCTTCGACTCCAACCTGGCCTGCTGACGCCCCGGGACGATCACCGGCACGCATCTAGCATCGACCGGTGATCACCGACGGATGGTTGTCCGGCACCCGCGATTCCTACGACACGGTGGCCGACAGCTGTGCCGATCTCTACCGCACTGGTGGAACGGCCGTACGAACGAGCAGTGCCGGCGCTTTTCGCCGGCCTCGTCGAAACCGGCGGCGGTGGACCGGTAGCGGATGTCGGCTGAGGTCCGGCGGCAATTCAGCTTCGACCAGGACTTCCTGTTGACGTGTTTGATCCACAGCGCCAGGCTGCGCGGGTGCGCTCTCGAACGGCCGGTATGTGGTGGGGGACCTCCATCGAAGCGCCGGATCCCGGCGTCCTGGCGAGGTTCTACTCTGAGTTGCTGGGTTGGCCCATCGGTCACGAGCAACCGGGAACGGCGATCATCGCCGCGCCCCAAGGCTCCGTCTATCTCGTGTTCCAGCAGGCGAGCGACTACCGGGCCCCCGTCTGGCCGCCCGTGGACGGGCAGCAGCGCCCGATGATGCACTTCGACTTCCAGGTCGGCGACCTGGATTCGGCGGTCGCCGATGCTCTCGCTCTCGGAGCGACGGAGGCAGACGAGCAACCGCAGGGGAACGTCCGAGTGCTCTTCGACCCGGCGGGCCACCCCTTCTGCCTCTGCCTGGACGAGGGCTGATCCCGTTTCGTCGGGGCGAGCAAACGAGATCGACATGGTGGGGCTGGGGCGCGGAATGCCGCTCGTCGCTGCCGAGTTGATTGCAGGGTGAAGAAGATAGGGTTCCTCTCCTTCGGGCACTGGTCGGCGGAGCCGCACTCGATGGTGCGGTCAGCGGCGGACGCCTTGGTGCAGTCGATCGAGCTCGCGGTCGCCGCGGAGGAGGCGGGCGCCGACGGCGCGTACTTCCGGATACACCACTTCGCCCAGCAGCTCGCCTCCCCGTTCCCGCTGCTGGCCGCGGCCGGAGCGCGGACCAGCCGGATCGAGCTCGGCACTGCCGTGATCGACATGCGGTACGAGAACCCGCTCTACATGGCAGAAGACGCCGGCGCCGCCGATCTCATCTCCGGTGGCCGGCTGCAACTGGGTATCAGTCGCGGATCACCCGAGCAGGTGATCGACGGCTTCCGCTACTTCGGCCACGTGCCGCCGGAAGGCACGACCGATGCCGACATGGCGCGCGAGCACACCAAGGTGTTCCTCGAGGTGCTCAAGGGCGAGGGCTTCGCCCGGCCCAACCCGCGCCCGATGTTCCCCAACCCGCCGGGCCTGCTGCGGGTCGAGCCGCACTCACCGGGTCTGCGGGACCGGATCTGGTGGGGCGCGGGAAACCGGGCGACCGCGGAGTGGACGGCCGAGCAGGGGCTGAACCTGATGAGCTCGACGCTGCTCACCGAGGACACCGGCGTGCCCTTCCACCAGCTCCAGGCCGAGCAGATCCAGCGGTTCCGAACCGCCTGGGAGGCCGCTGGGCACAACCGCGAGCCGCGCGTCTCGGTCAGCCGCAGCATCTTCCCGATCGTCAACGACCTCGATCGGCAGCTCTTCTGGCAGCAGCGGGACAGCACCGACCAGGTCGGCCGGTTGGACGGCGGCAACGCCCGGTTCGGCCGGACGTATGCGGGTGAGCCGGACAAGCTGGTCGCCGAGCTCGCCGAGGACGAGGCGATCGCCGCTGCGGACACGCTGCTGCTGACGGTGCCCAACCAGCTGGGCGTCGAGTACAACGCCCACGTCATCGAGAGCGTGCTCACCCACGTCGCCCCCGAGCTGGGCTGGCGCTGATCCAGCGGGAGAGGTCGGCGCCCCGGCGGAACCGATGATTCCGAGGCGCTCGCCGGGTCGGATCAGTCATGCCCACCACGACAACGGCCCGCCGCATGTTCGAACTCCTCGAGCCGATCTGCCTCGTCACCTACTTCGCCGACGAATCCAACGAGGAGCTGGCCGCGCTCGGCCACCGGACCTACTGGGACGGCTACTTCGCCAGCCGCGCCGCGCCACTGGGACGGGTGCCGGCACAGGTCGTGCACGCGGCCTTCTACAGCTTCGCCGAAGGGGAGGCAGCGCGGCACATCCCGAGCGCGTGGGAGACGGTCCCGCCGGAGGTCTCCTTCGCCGCGTGGCAACGAGGCAGCGCAGCCTCCCTACGGCGGATCGTCGGCGAGGAGCTGGCTGAGTCCCCCGGCCTGGCGCGCGCCGCCGACCTGACCACCAAGGCCGCGACGAGCGCGCCGACCCAAGGTCGGGTGCTGTACGCCGGGTGGCGCACCCTTCCGGTGCCCAGCGACCCGGTCACCCGGCTGTGGCACTCCGCGACCATGCTCCGCGAGCACCGCGGGGACGGGCACGTCGCCGCTCTCCTCGGCGCGAGCATCGGCGGTGCGGAGGCCCACGTGCTGTCCGCGCTGGAGCAGGGCATCCACCCGCCGGAGTCGTTCGGGCGCATCCACCACCTGCCGAAGGAGCGGCTGGCCGAGGTCATGGCCGGGCTGCGCGAGCGCGGGCTCGTCGACGCCGACGGCTGGTTCACCGACGCCGGCCGTGAGACCAAGCAACGCATCGAAGCCCTGACCGACGAGCTCGCCGTCCCGCCGTACGACGCCCTCTCCCCCGCCGAGCTCGACGAGCTGATCGCCGAGCTCGAACCCATCACCGCAACACTGGTGGCTGCGGGATCGCGCTGACGAACGGCCCGGCTGTGTAGGCCGTTGACCTGGGGAACGAGCGCCCGTCAGACGTTGAAGCGGAACTCCACCACGTCACCGTCGGCCATGACGTAGTCCTTGCCCTCCATCCGCACCTTCCCAGCCGCCTTCGCCGCGTTCATCGAGCCGGCCTCGACGAGATCTTCGTACGAGACGATCTCGGCCTTGATGAAGCCGCGCTCGAAGTCGGTGTGGATGACGCCGGCGGCCTGGGGGGCGGTGGCGCCCTTCTTGATCGTCCAGGCCCTCGACTCCTTGGGGCCAGCGGTCAGGTAGGTCTGCAGGCCCAGGGTGTGGAAGCCGGCGCGCGCGAGGGCGTGGAGACCGGGCTCGTCCTGGCCGATCGACTCCAGGAGCTCGCGGGCCGACTCCTCGTCGAGCTCCAGCAGCTCGGCCTCCACCTTGGCGTCGAGGAAGACCGCGTCCGCCGGGGCGACGAGCTCGGTGAGCTCCTTGCGCTTGGACTCGTCGGAGAGCACGCCCTCGTCGGCGTTGAAGACGTAGAGGAACGGCTTGGTGGTGAGCAGCGTCAGCTCGCGCAGCGGCTCGCGGTCGACGCCCGCGGCGAACAGGGTGGTGCCGGAGTTGAGGATCTCGGCGGCGGCCTCGGCGGCCTCCAGCATCACCCGCCGGTCCTTCTGCATGCGGGCTTCCTTGGTGAGCCGCGGAACGGCCTTCTCCAGGGTCTGCAGGTCGGCGAGGATCAGCTCGGTGGAGATCGTCTCGATGTCGGCGGCGGCGTCGATGCGCCCGTCGACGTGCACGACGTCGGGGTCGTCGAACACGCGCACGACCTGGCAGATCGCGTCGGACTCACGGATGTTCGCCAGGAACTTGTTGCCCAGCCCCGCGCCCTCGGACGCGCCCTTCACGATGCCCGCGATGTCGACGAACGACACGACGGCGGGCACGACCTTCGCCGAGGCGAACATGCGGGCGAGCACGTCGAGGCGGGGGTCGGGCAGTGGCACCACCCCGACGTTCGGCTCGATCGTGGCGAACGGGTAGTTCGCGGCGAGCACGTCGTTGCGGGTCAGGGCGTTGAACAGGGTCGACTTGCCGACGTTGGGCAGGCCGACGATGCCGAGGGTGAGTGACACGAGGGTCCAGGGTAGTCGCGCCGGTCAGCGTCCCCCCGGCGCCGCCTGCAGGTACGCGAGGACGGCCCGGACCCGGCGGTTGTCGTCGTCGGACGGCGGCAGGTCCAGCTTCGTGAAGATGCCGGTGATGTGCTTGCCCACCGCCTTGTCCGTGACGAACAGCGCCGAGGCGATCGCGGCGTTCGACCGGCCTTCGGCGACGAGCTCCAGCACCTCCCGCTCCCGCGCGGTCAACCGGGCGAGCGGCGCGGACCGGCGGCCGAGCAGCTGGCCGATCACCTCCGCGTCCATCGCGGTGCCCCCCGCCGCGACCCGGCGCACCGCGCCGACGAACTCGTCGACGTTCCCGACGCGGTCCTTGAGCAGGTACCCGACCCCGCCGGCCTGGTCGGCCAGCAGCTCGCGGGCGTAGAGCTGCTCGACGTACTGCGAGAGCACGAGCACCGGCAGCCCCGGGACGTCCCGGCGGGCCGCGATCGCCGCCACCAGGCCCTCGTCGGTGAAGGTCGGCGGGAGCCGGACGTCGACCACCGCGACGTCCGGGCGGTGCCTCAGCAACGCCTCGCGCAGCATCGGGCCGTTGTCGACCGCCTCCACGACGTCGAAACCGTTGGCGCCGAGCAGCCGGATCAGGCCGTCGCGGAGGAGGACGTGGTCCTCGGCGACGACGGTCCTGAGGCTGGTGGGGGCAGTGCGCACGGCAGCTCCATCGTGATCTCGGTCGGACCGCCGGACGGGCTGGTCACCCGCAGGGTGCCGTCGAAGGCGGCGAGGCGGCGCTCGATGCCCCGCAGCCCGGTGCCGCGACGCGGGTCGGCGCCGCCGCGGCCGTCGTCACCGACGACGACGGAGAGCGCGCCGCCCGCATAGCGCACCCGCAGCCACGCCGCGGTCGCCCCGGAGTGCGTCCCGACGTTGGCCAGCACCTCGGCCGTGGCGAAGTACAGCGCCGACTCGACCGGGGCCTGCGGCCGGACCGGCAGGTCGATGTCGAGCGCCACGGGCACCGGGCACAGCAGGGCCGCCGCCTCGAGACCTCCGACGAGACCGCGGTCGGCGAGCACCGGCGGGTGGATCCCGCGGACGAGGTCACGCAGCTCGGCGAGCGCCTTGCCCGCGTCGGCGCGGGCCTCCTGGATCAGCGCGGCGGCCTGGTCGGGGTCCGAGCGGACGGCCTGGGCGGCCAGCCCCAGCGTCATCCCCACCGCGGCGAGCCGCGCCTGGGCGCCGTCGTGCAGGTCGCGTTCGATCCGGCGCAGCTCGGCGGCCTGCGCGTCCACGGCCGCCGCGCGCGAGTCGGTGAGCTGCTCGACGCGCCGGGTCAGCGCCGCGTCGGACGGGGCAAGCAGCACGCGGGCCAGCAGCGCGAACCCCCGGACGGTCCACGGCACCAGCCACCAGATCACCGCGGCGATCACGAGCACGGGGAACGTGAAGACGGAGAAGGGACCGCCGGCGCCGACGGCCAGGCCCGACAGCGCGGCGAGCAGCCCGTAGGTCATCCAGAACACGACCACACCGGCCACCCCGTGCGCCGCCAGCCAGATCGCGTCGCGGCCGTTCTGCTGGTCGCGCAGGCAGGCGAGCAGGTCGCGCCACGACCAGCTCGGCTGCGAGGTGTACGAGCCGGCCAGCGGCACGCCGAACACCCGGCCGGCCTCGCGGCGGTGCAGCTCGGCGAGCGCGCGGGTGGCTCCCAGTGCTCCGGCCACGACCGGCACACCAGCTCCGAACACCGGAACCAGGACCAGGCCGGTGACCAGTGCGAGGAGCAGCACCAGCGCGACGAGCGCCGTGACGACCCCAGCGACCAGCCGGAACGCCGCGAGCAGCCACTCCCCGACACGCGTCACGCGAGCAGTCTGGCCGATCACGACGGGTGGGCGCAGGGGGTCTGGCCCTACGTCCGGCCTGCGGCTGGCCCGTGGGTGGAAGGGCGGTCCAGCCCGATCGCCCTCCGGCCCCGGTGACGGGAGCGTGATCGCCATGACCGCATGGACCGACCACCGCACCTTCCTGCGCCGCGCTCTGCGCCGGCCCGCCCTGATCGGCGCACCCGCTCCGACCGGGGCGACGCTGGCTGCGGAGATCGCCGCGGTCCTGCCCGGCACCGGTACGCCGGCCGTGGTGGAGCTGGGGGCCGGAACGGGCGCGCTCTCCCCCGCGATCCGGAGCCGGCTCTCGCCGGGGTCGCGCTACGTCGCCGTCGAGGTGGACGGCGAGCTCGTTGCGCATCTGCGCCGCCGGATGCCGTGGCTCGAGGTGTTGCACGGCGACGCCGCCGACCTCGCGACGCTGCTCGACGGGGCCGGGGTCGGGCCGGTGGACGCGGTGGTCTCGTCGCTGCCGTGGACGCTGCTGCCCCCGGCGCAGCAGCGCGACATGCTGGCCGGGATCGCATCCACCCTCGCCCCCGGCGGCGTCTTCACCACCATCTCCACCCTGACCGCGCTGCCCACCAGGGTCCGGGAGCTGCGCCGCAGCCTCGACTCCGCGTTCGCCGAGGTCGTCGCGACGGCGCCGGTGTGGCGCAACGTCCCGCCGTCGCGCCTCTACGTCTGCCGTGGGCCGCGATCGTGCTGACCGCGCTGCTCGACGCCCTCGCGAGCCTGCCCGCGCCCCTCGTGCTCGTGGTCGCGGCACTGGTTCTGGTGGCCGAGAGCGGCACGCTCGTGGGGATCGCCCTGCCGGGCAGCACCCTCCTGGTGGCGCTCGGGCTGTGGTCGCACACGGCGCCGGACGCGCTGCTCCCCGCCATCGCCGTCGCCGCGGCCGGGACGGTGACCGGCGCCCACGTCTCCCGGTGGCGGGGCCGGTCGCACCAGGACGGCCTCGGGTCGGCGTCCGGCTCCCCCGGGCGGTGGCGGCGGGCCGTGCAGGCCCGCGCGGTCCGGGCGCAGCACTGGCTGGCGGGCCGGGGTCCGGCGGCGACTGCCGTGCTCCTCGCGTGCGGGCACTGGGCGGCCGCCGCCCGCCCGTTGATGCCGCGGATCGCCGGCGGGGCGGGAGTGCCCTACCGGATCGCCGGTCCGGCGATGGTGGCGTCGGGCACCGCATGGGCGGCGACGTTCGTCCTCCTCGGCAACAGCGTCGGCGCGCACGTGCTCACCCACGGCACGTGGGCGCCCATCGCGCTCGTCGTGCTGCTGATCGGGGGACTGATGCTGCAGTCCCGGCGGCGATCGGTCGCCACCGGCTCCGCCGTTCGGTAGCGTGCCGCCACCCGGATGGAGCTGAGCGGCAACGGAACGCGCTCGCTGCTCCGGACGCAGCCGACCCGCGGAGGCAGCAGTGCGCTCGACGATCAGGACGCTCCTCGCTGCCGCCGTCGGTGCGGCGATCGTCGCGAGCGGGAGCGCGGTGTTCACGCTGACCGCGCCCGCCCCCGTTCCGGTGGCCGCTCCTGGTGCGGCCGTCGTCGCCCCGCCCGCACCCGTGACCGCCGGCACCACCGCGGCTGCCACCTCCGAGGCGGCCGAACCGCCTGCTGTGGCGACGACCGAGGCCCGGGCCACCCCGGCAGGACCCGGCCGGGAGGTGGCGCCGGTGGTGCGCGAACCCGCAGGTCGCTCCGTCCTCCGCGCGCCCGTGGCCCGGGCGGAACCGGTGCGGCCCCCGTCCGCCCGGCCGGCCGCGGTTTCAGCTCCCGCGGCCCCTTCCCCCACCGCGCTCCCCGAGAC
>NZ_JAAXKY010000229.1 GCF_012911925.1 Pseudonocardia xinjiangensis
GTTCGGAACGGGCGACTCGCGGGGGGTGGGCGGCGCTGGGTCAGCCCGGGTAGAGGGGGACCGCGTCGGGGGCTCCGCCCAGCACCTGCTTCCAGGCGGCCTGGTCGCCACCCGCGAAGCTCCAGACCCCGGTCTGGTCGGTGACGAGCATGGGGCGGTTGGAGGCGGCCGCGATGGCGGTGAGCGGGGGCGTGAGGTTGTTGCCGAGCACCTGCTGCACGTTCAGCCCGTCGACCGAGACCTGGCCGACCAGCATCTCGGTGCCGCGCGTGACGGCGACGATCGACTCGGCCGACCGCCAGTCGGCTGCCACGACCTCGCCGAGGTCGTCGGGGCGCAGCCGGTTGATGTTGCGGATGGCGACCTCGCCGTCGATGCTGCGGGCCACCGCGCCGGTGTACAGCGCCCCGCCCACCACGGCCACCACCCGCATGCCGTCGCGGGAGAGGCGCAGGTCCCGGATCGGGCCGAGCGCGGACAGCTGGTCCGCGTTCACCTGGCCGGTCCGCGCAGGCGCCGTGCCGTCCACGAGCACCCTGGCGACGACCGTGCCGTTGAGGACCGTCCAGACCTCGCCGCCCGTCGGCGTCCACGTCGGTCTGGTCATCGTGGTGGCGTCCAGCGCCACGGGCGAGACCGAGCCCTCGGCTCCGCTGCCGACGAGCAGGATGCGCCGGGAGCCCTGCCGGGCGACGGCGGCGAGCCGGCGCCCGTCGCCCGTGGAGGCCGCGGACTCGACGTAGTAGGCGCCGTTGCCGACCGGACCGGGGAGCGGCGCGCTGGGCTCGGGTCCGGTGAGCTGCCGGACCCGGCCGCCCGCGACGACGAGGCCGGGCACGTCCGCTCCGGGCTGTACCTCGGCGGACAGTGCCGCGACGTCCTCGCGGGTCAGCTCGGGCCGGCCCGGCAGCAGCGGTTCGCCGTCCACCAGCAGCCGCACCCGGGCCACGTTCACCTCGGCCAGCGTCAGCACCACCTGGGCGGCCATCAGCTGGCGCGCGGGCTCGTCGAGGTCGCCCACACCGGTGAGGTCGACGATGAGCGCGCCGTCCGGGCCCACGGCGGCGTTGGACCGCAGCTGGGCCCCTGGCGGGAACTGGGACACCGCCGCTCCCAGCAAGGCGCCGGAGGGACCAGCGAGCAGCAGCTCCAGCGCTCTGGCCGGCTGCGCCTTCGACGGCACGCTGGGCACGTAGCGCGGGTCAGCCACCGCGAGCCGGCGCACCGGGTCGACGAACCAGGTGCGCACCTGCTTGTAGTTGTCCCGGAAGATCGACAGCGGGACGACGACACCCGCAGGCACGTTCGAGATGCGCCACTGCCCGTCGCGGCGCACGACGGTGATGTCCTCCTGGAACGTGGCCTGGTCCGGTTCGAAGGCCCCGGCCGACGAGAGCCGTCCGACGGCCGTGCCGCGGATCCTGATCGTGGTGGTGCCCGTGCTGGCGTCCTGCGCACCGGGGGCGGGCACGGTGTCGAACTGGCCGTCGAGGACGGTGACGGTGGCCGCGTCGTCCCATTCCACGGCGTCGGCGGCCAGGAAGCGGCGCGCGGAGCCGTGCTCGGCGGCGCTGCTGCCGGAGGCGAAGACGAAGTCGCGGACCAGGTCCAGCGGGTTGCTGCCCTCGACCGGACCCGGTGGCGGGGTGTTGCCCTCACCGTCGCCGACCTGCCGCAGGACCTGCACGGGTGAGGTCTCCGGCAGGCTCGCGCAGCCCGCCACCCCCGTGAGGGCCAGGAACAGGGCGACCGTGGGGAGGAACCGGCGGCGGATCACGGTGTGCTGGCGTGGTGGTCGGGGACGTCGGCATCCGACCAGGACGGCACGACCGTGATCGGCCGCCCCCGCGGGGGCGTGGGCACCGACGATCCGATGCCCTCCACCGGGACACCGGGCTCGGGTCCGAGCGGCAACGGGCTGGACTCCACGGGGTCGCCGATGGTGCGCGGCAGCGTCAGCCGGAACGCGGCGCCCTGACCGATCGCACCCCACGCCTGCAGCCATCCGCCGTGCAGCCGCGCGTCCTCGATGGCGATCGCCAGTCCGAGCCCGCTGCCGCCGCTGCGCCGGGCCCGCGACTCCTCCGCGCGCCAGAACCGGTTGAACACCAGCTCGGCCTCCCCCGGACGCAGCCCGACGCCGTGGTCGCGCACCAGCACGGCGACCACCGTCTCGTCGTAGGCCAGCTCGACGTGCACCGGGCGGCCCTCGCCGTGGTCGATCGCGTTGGCCACGAGGTTGCGCACGATCCGCTCCACGCGGCGCGGGTCGACCTCCGCGTACGCGCCGGTGGGGAGCTGCAGCTCGAGCGGGGTGCCGCTCTCGTCGGCGAACCCGCGCACGGCCTCGACGGCCCGCGACACGACGCCGTGCATGTCCACCCGCTCGGCGCCCAGGTCGGCCACGCCCGCGTCGAGCCTGCTGATCTCGAGGAGGTCGGCGAGCAGCGCCTCGAACCGGTCGAGCTCGGCGACGAGCAGTTCGGAGCTGCGCCGCAGCGCGGGCAGCAGCTGCTCCCGGGAGGCGTAGAGCACGTCGGCCGCCATGCGGACAGTGGTGAGCGGTGTGCGCAGCTCGTGGCTGACGTCGGAGGTGAACCGGCGCTGCAGTGCGCCGAACTCCTCGAGCTGGCGGATCTGGCTCTGGATGCTGCTGGCCATCTCGTTGTACGACTCCCCGAGCCGCGCCACGTCGTCCTCGCCGTGCACGGGCATCCGCTCGTCCAGGTGCCCGTCGGCGAACCGTTCGGCGATCTCGGCCGCCTGCCTCACCGGCCGCACGACCTGCCGCGTGACCAGCCCGGCGATCCCGGCGAGCAGCAGCAGGAGGACGAGGCCGCCGACGATCAGCGTGCTCTGCACCAGCCCGAGGGTGCGCTGCTCGGCCACCAGAGGGAACAGCAGGTAGAACTCGAGGTCGCCGTTGGCGGTGCGCACCGGCTGCCCGACGATCAGCGTCGGGATGTCGACGCCCTGCTCGGTGAGCGTCACGTACTTGCTGGAGAGCGTGCCGGCGGCGACGGCGTCCCGCAGGTCCGGCGGGACGTCCTCGACGGGGCCCGCCCCCACCCCGGGACCGCTGTCGCCGCGCGGGGTGGTGAGCACCGCCCGGAACTCCCCCGCGCCGGTGGACGACGGCTCGTCGGCGACGCTCGCGTTGGTCAGCCGGTCGAGCGCGTTGTTGAGGTCGCCCTGGGCGCCGTCCCGGCTCGGGTCGACGCCGGACAGGTCGCGCTCGAGGAGCACGGCACCGGCCTCCGTTCGCGCGAGCGTGTCGGCCTCCTTGCCCTGCAGCACCTGGAGCGCGATCTGGGTCTGCAGGACGAAGCCGAGCACGACGAGGACCGCCGTGGAGAGGGCCAGCGTGCTGATCACGACCCGCAGGTGCAGCGACCGGCGCCACACGGCCCCCCACGCCTCCGCCAGCTCCGCCGCGAACTGGCGCGCCTGGGCGGCGGCGCGGCGGGCGCGGTCGGTGAGCGGGGTGGCGGTCATGCCGACGCGCCGGCCTTGACGATCATGGGGGGCCGGCCTTGTATCCCACGCCGCGCACCGTCAGCACGACCTCGGGGTGCTCCGGGTCGCGCTCCACCTTGGACCGGAGCCGCTGCACGTGGACGTTGACCAACCGGGTGTCGGCCGCGTGGCGGTAGCCCCACACCTGCTCGAGCAGGACCTCACGGGTGAACACCTGGCGCGGCTTGCGGGCCAGCGCGACGAGCAGGTCGAACTCCAGCGGGGTGAGGGCGATCTGCTCCCCGGCCCGCTCGACCTGGTGGGCCGGCACGTCGATCGTGACGTCGCCGATCGCGAGCTGCTCGGCGGGCTCGGCCTCGGTGCGGCGCACCCTCGCCCGGATCCGGGCCACGAGCTCCTTGGGCTTGAACGGCTTGACCACGTAGTCGTCCGCGCCGGACTCCAGCCCGAGCACGATGTCGACCGTGTCGCTCTTGGCCGTGAGCATGACGATCGGCACACCCGACTCGGAACGGATGGCGCGGCAGACGTCGATGCCGTTCATGCCGGGCAACATCAGGTCCAGCAGGACGACGTCGGGCCGCAGCTCACGGACGGCAGGCAACGCACGGGTGCCGTCGGCGACGACTGCGGTGTCGAACCCCTCGCCCCGCAGCACGATCGTCAGCATCTCGGCCAACGCCGGGTCGTCATCGACCACCAGAACGCGCGACTTCATGTGGGAAGCATCCCACCACGTGGTCCGGCTGCCGCCTTCAACCCGTTCATGCGGGCTGCCGGATGCCAGGTGGCGGCTCGGGTTCAGGACCGCCGCCCCGGCGGCCGGGTCGCCGGAGCGGCAGCCTACTCGTGATCGGCGGCCCTCCCGACGGCGATCTCGTACTCCGGCGGGAGGTGCACGAGGACGTCGCCGTCTTCCACCCGCACCTCGTGCACCCGGACCGGACGGGTGGCCGGCGGGCTCAGCACGGCGCCGGTGACCAGGTCGAAACGTGCGAGGTGCAGCGGGCACTCGACCTGACCGTTCTCGACCCAGCCCTCGGCGAGGGAGTAGTCCTCGTGCGTACAGGTGTCGTCGATGCAGTGGATGCGGTCACCGCACCGGAAGAGGGCGATCGGCGGGGTGGTCCGGACGAGGATTCCCTCGCCCGCGCGGAGCTCGGCGACCGAGCAGACCCGGACCCATCCGGCCTCGGCGCCGGTCATGGGCGTTCCCCGCATCAGAAGAAGATGCTGATGGCCGGGGCGAGGATCGTCGTCTGCTCGAGCACAAACTTGCGATCCGCGATCCGATATGGGTAGTCGCCCACGGCCGGAGATCGCGAAGCTGGACGCCGAGCGTCTGGCCGCGGAGGAGGTGCGCAGCGCACGACCGCGCGCCGCGGTCTCACTGGGGCGCCGGGAAGTCCGCTAGTCGAGCAGCTGTGCGGCGAGCCCCTCGGGAGCGAGGGGGGCGGAGCCGTCGACCACGGTCCACAGCGACAACCACGAGGCTTCCGCGAGCTGCGAGTACACCTGCGCGGTGCGGGTCTGCAACGCGCCGTCCGACTCGTAGGCGTCGCGTTCCCGGCCAGCCTCGGTGCGCTCCCGGTGCACGACCCGTTCGACGGCGACGGCCTCGGGCACCGCGAGCAGCAGCTGACGATCGGGCGCCGGAATCCCGAACCGCTCCAGCTCCAGCTCCCGGATCCACGCGACGAACTCCCCGCCTGCGTCCTGGTGCAGCCGCGCGGCGCCGTAGGCGGCGTTGGACGCGACGTACCGGTCGACGAGCACCACGTCGTGCGTCGCCACGGCCTCCCGCAGCTGCGCGGCGGCGGCCCTGCGGTCGAGCGCGAACAGCAGCGCCATCCCGTGCACGGAGTCGGCCAGGTCGCCGAGCCTGCCGTACAGCGCGTCGCGCACCAGCTGAGCGTGCACGTCGGCCTCGTACCGGGGGAACGCGAACCGGGCGACACCCGCACCCCGGGTGGCCAGCTCCGCGCACAGGGCGTCCGACAGCGTGCGCTTGCCTGCGCCGTCCAGTCCCTCGAGCACGATCAACCGACCCACGCGGGGCACCCTAATGCGACACCTCCACCGGGCGGCGCAGCGCGTCAGGCGATGGCCCGCACCACGTCCCAGGTGGCGGCGAAGCCGGGGTGCAGGGGCAGCTCCCCGAGGCGGTCGGCTGGCACCCAGCGCATCTCGATGGTCTCGCCGGTGAGCGCGGTGAGGTCGACGGCAGCGCGCGCCTGGGCGACGACCGTGGTGTACGACCAGCCGCCGTGGTCGTCGAGGTAGCAGCCGGTGACGCTGTAGGCGTCGGACGGGAGGCCCGCCTCCTCGGCCGCCTCGCGCTGGGCTGCCTGCTCAGGCGTCTCTCCCCGGTTGCGGGCGCCGCCCAGCAGGCCCCACGTGCCGCCGTGGTGGCTCCACAGCGCGCGGTGCTGCAGGAGGATGTGGTCGCCGTGCCACAGCAGCAGCCCGGCCGCGCCGAACAGCCCCCAGTGGCGGTGGCCGAGAGCGCAATGCGTCCAACCGTCACCATCGCCGCGGGGGAGCACCACCCCACCAGAGTAGGCGCCCGTGGCCCGGAGGCGGAGGTTCAGGAAAGCCACTTTCCGGAACGCTGAGGGCAGCAAAGTGGCTTTCCTGAACCCGAGGTGGAGCCGCCGGTCAGTAGCGGTAGTGCTCCGGCTTGAAGGGGCCCTCCACGTCGACGCCGATGTACTCGGCCTGGTCCTTGGTGAGCTTGGTCAGCTCGCCGCCCAGCGCGAGCACGTGGATCTTGGCTACCTTCTCGTCCAGGTGCTTGGGCAGCCGGTAGACGTCCTTGTTGTACTCCTCGTACTTGGTGAACAGCTCGACCTGAGCGATCACCTGGTTCGAGAAGCTGTTGCTCATCACGAACGACGGGTGGCCGGTGGCGTTGCCCAGGTTCATCAGCCTGCCCTCGGAGAGCAGGATGATCGAGTGGCCGTCGGGGAACACCCACTCGTCGACCTGCGGCTTGATGTTGAGCCTGCGGATCCCCGGGTACCGGCCGAGGCCCGCGACGTCGATCTCGTTGTCGAAGTGTCCGACGTTGGCGACGATCGCCTGGTGCTTCATCCGGGCCATCGCCTCGACGGTGACGATGTCCTTGTTGCCCGTGGTGGTGACGATGATGTCGGCCTGGTCGACCACGTCCTCGAGGCGGGCCACCTGGTAGCCCTGGAGCAGGGCCTGCAGCGCGCAGATCGGGTCGACCTCGGACACGATCACACGCGCGCCCTGGCCCGCGAGCGCGGCGGCCGAGCCCTTGCCCACGTCACCGAAGCCGCAGACCAGCGCGACCTTGCCGCCGATCAGCACGTCGGTGGCGCGGTTCAGGCCGTCGATCAGCGAGTGGCGGATGCCGTAGGTGTTGTCGAACTTGCTCTTGGTGACCGAGTCGTTGACGTTGATCGCCGGGAACAGCAGCAGGCCCTGCTCGGCGAGCTGGTAGAGCCGGTGCACCCCGGTGGTGGTCTCCTCGGTGACGCCGCGGATGTCGGAGGCGACCGTGGTCCAGCGCTGCGGGTCCTCGCCGAGCGAGCGGCGCAGGGTGTCGAGGATGATCCGGTACTCGTCGGAGACGGTGAGGTCCTCGTCCTCGACGGTGGGCACCACGCCGGTCTTCTCGTACTCGACGCCCTTGTGCACGAGCAGGGTGGCGTCGCCGCCGTCGTCGAGGATCATGTTCGGGCCGACGATGTTGCCCTGCTCATCGGTGAACTTGAACAGCTGCTCGGTGCACCACCAGTACTCCTCCAGCGTCTCGCCCTTCCAGGCGAACACGGGGACGCCCTGCGGCTCCTCGGGGGTGCCGTTCGGGCCGAGAACGGTGGCGGCGGCCGCGTGGTCCTGGGTGGAGAAGATGTTGCAGCTCACCCAGCGCACCTCGGCGCCGAGGCTGACCAGGGTCTCGATCAGCACGGCGGTCTGCACCGTCATGTGCAGCGAACCGGCGATCCGGGCGCCGTGCAGGGGGCGCGCCTCGGCGTACTCGCGGCGCAGCTCCATGAGGCCCGGCATCTCGTGCTGGGCCAGGCGGATCTCCTTGCGGCCGAACTCGGCCAGGCCCAGATCGGCGACGGCGAAGTCGATGCCGTTGCGGGTCTGCAGCCGACTTTGGGGTCCGGCCGTGGTGTCGGCAGTGGCGGTCATGGGGTGGTAACGCCTCCTTGCTGGGGCTGTCCGGCCGGCATCGCTACTCGGCGCCGGGGCACGGACGATGATGGGTCGACGGTCGCCGCGGCTCGCGGCCGACCGCCGGGTTGAGCGCACACGGGAAGAGCGACGGCGGACGCTGAGCATCCTCCACGTGGGATTCCACGTCCTGCCTCCTCGTTGCGAGGTGCAGGCGCCCTTACGACCATGCAACGGCCAGGTGGTCGAGCGTGGCGGACCAGAGTCCGTCGCAGCGCCTCTCGACCCCGACTACGCGATTGCCCTGCCAGGATCCCCAAGCCGTCGGCGGGCTGTCAAACCCGGCCGTCCTGTCGTGAGGTGATGGCGCTCACAACTGCAACGCCGGGCCGTCCCCACCGCGTCACAGGGCTGATATCGCACGCCCACGACGGAACGGACAGGTCCGACCGATGGCACCTCGCATCCCCGCCGGCCGCCTTCTCGGCGGGATGGCTCTCGCCGCAACTCTGGCCGGGGTCCTCCCCGGCCAGGCACTCGCGACGGA